>CAZSBI010000202.1:0-7293 GCA_964604735.1 uncultured Flavobacteriaceae bacterium
AAAATCTTTGTTTGCTGTGTAAAGATAAGCTCTGTTTGCCATAATATTTTATTTTTTTGACGAAATAAAGAAAAAGCCCGGATTTGCTAAAATTTTTATTATAAACAACCCGATATATTTGGTAAAAATCATAATTTATTAGGGTGTAGGTATTTATTTTAGCGATAAGAAATCTTGAATAGTTTTTTTGATAAAACCCTACACGGTTGATTTTTTATCCCTCTAAGTTCAATTAGTAAATGCAACTTTTAGAGGTATAAATATAAGTAATAATTTTGTTAAATTTCTCGCTCTAATTACTCCTAAAAAATGCTTATATTTAATCTCCTAAAAAATCAATCGTGTAAGGTTTTAAAAAAAACTATTCAAGATTTTTTATCGCTAAAATAAATACCTTCACCCTAATAAATTATGATTTTCACCAAATATATTGGGTTGTTTATAATAAAAATTTTTGCCAATCCGGGCTTTTTCTTTATTTCGTCAAAAAAAATAAAATATTATGGCAAACAGAGCTTATCTTTACACAGCAAACAAAGATTTTACAAAAATTAGAGATGTTTCGGAATTTCCAACAAATATTCCTTTTCAATATGAAATATTATTGGGTGTAAACACAAAACAAGAAATGTCTCGAATATGGGGAAATAATACACCTATTGCAATATCGGGGGATTTTAAATTGGGTTTAGAAAAATTTATGAACTTTTATGAGTATTTGCAAACTCAGGAAAATCTCGACAAAAATATGTTAAAAGAGGCTGTAAAAAAAACCTTAGATTTCTTTGAAAAATATCCTGAGAAAAATTCTGATTTGTTTTTTATGGAAGCAGGCGAAATTTATGACTTAATTCCTGAATTTGAATTAGGCTATTCAAACAACATTATTTACAATAAGATATTGAAAATTTCGGCTGATATTGACGAAATATTGCGTAACAAACCAAAAAACTTGTTTAGTCTGACTGATAAATACGCTTGGTTAGAAGCAATTAGATTAGATGATGATTTATTACAAGTTTATTGGAGAAGGATTACATATTTTTCATTTAATGAATCTTAATCATTATTAAAATTTTGTAGATATTGATTATAATCCATATTTCTTTCTTTGTTTTTTGGTCATTCCTTTGACTACCAAATCGAAGGAATGATCAATCAATTCGCAAATAAAATCATCGGATATACTGTCGTCAATAACTACGGTATTCCAATGTTTTTTACTTATATGATAACCGGAGAGAATACTTTCGTATTGCGCACGTAAGCTAATAGCTTTTTCGGGGTCGCATTTTAGATTTGCCGAAAACGGCACGCTGTCTAATGAACAGAGTGCAAACATTTTGCTTCCTACTTTAAAAACTAAGCTTTGCTCATCAAATGGGAAGCCCTCGCTTACGGCTTTTTTATGAAGACAATAGTCTCTAAAAACTTCTATATTCATTTCTCAATTTTTGAGCAAGATACAAAAAACCGCTTCAATATTTTGAAGCGGTTGTGTTTGCCGGTTGTTAATTGTTGGTTGTTGCTGTGATTAAAATTTGGCGTTAAAGCCTAATCCGAAAACTTCTTTTACTTGTAAATCTTGCAAAGCGTTATCATCATATAATAGATGTAAACCTAAATTTGCAGAGATATATTTATTAACAGACATTACTAAGTTCATTTGATAATCTACATCAACATTTTCCGGATGGTCTAAATAATTTGAATATAAACCTAAAATATTCTCCATCGAAATATTTTTCATCAAGTTTAATTTATAGTAACCATTCACGGCTAAACCGATTTCGTAACGTAAACTTTCGCCCGGATTTACACCATAAGCTCCTGCTGCTGATAAAGCATCGTCCATAACTAAAGTCATTTTTGATGTGGCAGGTGCAAAATTCACTTTTAAATTATCCGACTTTTTCCATAACATACCCGGTCCGAAGTTTAAGCATGCAGGTGCAAATAATTTAGAAGTTACCGTGGCGGGTGTTGCATCATAATTAAATCCGTCTGTCATTTGTGTTTTAAAATGACCAAAGAAAGAATAATACCAATATTTACTAGCTTGTTTACCATAAACCGAATTAATTTCGAAACGATCATCTGTTTTTTTGGTAGCATCATTAATTTTACTTAAACCGTAAGCTGCAATAATTTTGGTATCCCAAACCGATTTGTCTTTTTTATAGTTAAAATCGTAGTTGATTAATCCGTTTAATGCTAATGAATTTTCTCCTCCTTTAATCCAATTGTCAAAAGATGCTTGGTTAAACATTAAACTAAAATTTCCTCCTGTTTTCCAAACTTTTGCTTCCTCTTTTTTATCCTGCGCTTGTGTTGAAAAAATCAACAGCAAGGCAAATAAAATCATAAATTTTTTCATTATTTAGCGTTTTTTTAATTTATTTTTGCGCAAAACTACAAAAAAAATATATATATGTGTAACTTTTTTATGAAATTCGCATTTAAAAACAATTCTTTCAGCATTAATATATATAATTAATGTATAGGGTAAAGTATATTTTAATTGTTTTATATTTGCAGTACATAAAAATAAGATGGATAAAGATCAAATTTTAGCAAAATGGATAGCCGGTGAGCTGAGTGATGCGGAACTAAAAAAATTAGTTTCCGAAGATGAGTATTCCGATTATTTAAAATTGCGAAAAGGTATCAGTTTATACGAAAAAACTCAACTGCCTTTGCGAAAAGAGATTTTTGAGAACATCAAAACCAAGCAAAAACAACAGCGCAAAGCCAAATTGTTTAAAATGATTACCGCTGTTGCCGCAGCTGTCTTATTACTGTTTAGCATCAATTATTTTATCTCGCCCAAAACATTTGTTGTCGAAACAGCTTATGGCGAACAACAACAAATTAATCTGCCCGATGGTAGCAAAGTAGTTTTAGGCGCACAATCAAGTTTAAGCTACAACAAAGCCGGTTGGGAGAATAACAGAACCGTAAAACTCGAGGGAAATGCCTATTTTGAAGTAAAAAATGCAGGAAAATTCACTGTAAATACAGCAAACGGAAAAATTAATGTTTTAGGCACTAAGTTTACAATCAATTCCATTGATGATTACCTAAACGTCAAATGTTTTGAAGGAAAAGTAAATGTTGTTGCCCAACAAGAAATTGTTTTGAAACCGCTTGAAAGCCTTCAAAAAATCGGGAATAACATTCAAAAAACAAGTATCGACTATCAAAAGCCACTTTGGCTGTCCGGCGAAAGCAGGTTTAAATCGACTCCTTTAAAATATGTATTGAAAACAATCGAAAAACAATACGGTATCTCTTTTATCAAAGAAAATATTGACGATAATAAATTGTTTACCGGAAGTTTTAATCATCATAATTTGGTATTGACATTAAAAGTTGTTTTAGGCGCCTCAAATATCAAAGTTGTTAAAAAAGATGCACATACTTATGTCTTAAAAATGTAGATGAAACGGTACTTATTTTATATTTTCACATCACTGTCTCTTTCAATGTTTGCTCAACAGCAAACATTTTCTGTGCATTATAATCAGATGCCTGCCAACGAAATTTTGACGCAATTGGAAAACGATTTTTCGCTTCGTTTTTCATACTTGGACGAACTGATAAAAGGCAAAAAAATAACGATTAATCGCAGTAAAATTACTTTTGATGAATTGCTTGACGAAATGGCAGAGCAATGTCAAGTGATTTTTGAAAAAATTGATGAAAATTACTACGTAATATTGTCCAATAAAACGCCTAAATGGCAACAACAGGCTATAAAAGAAGTGGTTATAAAAGCCTATTTGACACAAGGAATTGCTAAGAAAAAAGATGGCAGCTACTATTTTAACCTAAATCAAATAGGTGTTTTGCCGGGCATAACCGGCGTAGATGTACTCGAAAGCATACAGCAATTGCCGGGCGTGGTAAGCCTGAATGAAACGGCAACCAATTATCATATCAGAGGGGGAAATATTGACCAAAATAAAATTATTTTTGACGGCATTAACATCTATCAACAAGGGCATTTATTCGGAATGATCTCGGCTTTTAATCCGAATGTTGTTGAACGATTAAAGTTTTATTACAAAGGCACCGATGCGGGTTACGAAGGTGGCAATTCCGGAATTATAGACATTTCGACAAGTCGTAAAATTGCTACAAAAACACAATTTAATTTCGGAATTAACGGTTTATCAACTGATGCTGTTGCCAATGTTCCGCTACTGAAAAATAAGCTTAGTTTGTTGATTTCGGGGCGGACATCATATCGTAATTTATTTCAAACTCCAACTTCGAACAGCTACGAAAAACAAGTCTTTCAGAACACCAATGTCACGAGTAGCAATAGTCATATAAACGACTTTGGTTTTTATGATTTTACCGCAAAACTAAACTATAAACCGCATCAAAATCATCTATTTTCGGCAAGTTTTTTACACATAAATCAGTTACTCGATTTTGAAAACACGCTAAATAATAATCCGAACAATTATTATCTGAACAGGCTCAACAGCTTTACTAACGGGTTAAGTGTAAGTGCACAAAACAAATTGAATGATTATTTTACGATTTACTCACAGTTTGGTATCAGTTGGTACGATTTAGGTTTTGAAAACAAAACATTTAGAAAAGATACTACCGAGTTAATCGGATTAATCAACAAAGAAAACTTTGTGTCTGACACTTATTTTAGAACAGAATTGTCACATCAAAACAAAGGTTTAAACAAGTGGACGCTAGGTTACACTTATAGTGAAAAACGTACCGCTTACTTGTTTAAATTAACGGTAAATGACAAGATTTACATCTACAATTACTTCAAAAATAGTTTAAATTCACAAGCTGTTTACGGCAAATATAAGTATAGAAACAACAAATTATTTGATGCCGATGCAGGCATTCGCCTACAATATTATCAGGAGATTAACCGGATTTATGTCGAGCCCAGATTTGTAATCGGTAAAAATATTTTGCCTTATGTAAAACTGCAAATTAGCGGCGAAATAAAACATCAGCCCATACAGCAATACAACAAAACGGTTATAGGTTTATTAAACTTAGAAAACAGAATCTGGCAAGTAGCCAACCGAAAAGAATTTCCAATAGTCAGCGAGAAACAAATTAGTGGCGGATTGATTTACAAAAAAAATAAATGGACTGCCGAAGTCGATTTCTATCATAAAAATATGGATAGCATCACTTTGAGCATTCCTTACCGCATATATAACGAATATCGATATTTAACCGGAAACGCTTCTGTAAACGGTGTTGATGTTTATGTAAAAAAAGATTTTGATAAATTTAGTATTCTGACCTCTTATACTTATAATTTGGCAAACAATATGTTTGAAGGTATTAAAAACAATCGACAATTTGAATCAAATTTTAGTGTTAAACATCGCATCAATTTTTTGGCACAATACAAATACAAACAATTTAAAACGGCTTTGGGGTGGCGTTGGCATTCGCCGCGTCCTTACTACAAAAGTATTATTACTGAAAACGATACAAATGAAAATATAATTAATTCGGACTTTGATGTCGCCTACTTAAAACATTATCATCGTTTCGATTTTTCTGCAGTTTATAAAACCAATTTTTATAATAACTTAGGTTTAAAAATAGGATTTTCAATCAGAAATATTTTCAATCAAAAAAGCTTGCTAAATGTAGCACAAAACAGTTACTCCTTAGATACTTCTTTAACTGATTTTAATCGATATTCCTTAGGTAGAACATATAATTTTTCCCTTCGATTTTTCTTCAATTAAAAAAGCCCTTCAAAAAAATGAAGAGCTTTTAAGGTAATAATTAAAGCTTAAAAAAAACTATTACGGATTAGTCCCGCTTGGGTTATTATAACAAGCATCTATTAACTGTTGAAACTCTTGATCATTATGAACAACTATTGTTGCACCATTTTGAGTCACGGTGATATCGTATTGAAAAGTTTCAACGTGATGTTGCTGTGTGTTGTTGGCTCTGCTAAAAGCATCGTTCATTTCGGTATTATTGTTTACGGTAAGTGTTGAGCCATCATTGTAAACTAGTGTTACAGGATATACAAATTCAAAGCATAAACTATCGGTAAAACTTACCGCAGGACCTTGACAACAGCTATTTAAAGCATTGTAAAATTCATTAATATCATTGATAGTTACAATGTTTCCATTTTGAGTTATTGTAAATGAGTATTGATAATCTACTACATAATGTGTGCTTGTAGAATTCATTAAAGCATCGTCATATTCGGTGTTATTATTCACAACTTGAGTAGTGCCGTCATTATATACAATTGTGATTGGATAATTGAGAGTAAAACAACCATCAAATATATAACTTGGCAATAAATTGGCATAATACACTTGACCACTTGGACCTCCTGAATTATAACAACTGTCCATTAATGCTTGAAATTCGACTGAATTAGCAATAGTTGAAGTAACCCCGTTTTGTTCTACATCAAAAGGATAATTAATATCTATTACGAAGTGTCCGTTTTGACCGTTCATTACTAAATCGTCAAATTCTGTATCATTATTAACAACAACCGTTGAATTATCGTCTAACTCAAGAGTTACCGGGTAAACAAAATTAAAACAGAATGTTTGTGTTGGTGTAGGATAATTTGTATTAATTGTTTGACAAGAATTGACCAAATCTACAAAATCATTTTCATCACTAATGGTAATAGTTTGTTGGTCTTTTGTAACATCAAAAGGATATACAAAATTGATAATATAGTGTGCATTTGTTTGGTCTTGTATAGCTTGTCCAAATTCATTATCATCAGCAATACTTGCAGTAGTACCATCATTATACATTAATGAGATAGGATAATTAAAGTCAAAACAAAAATAAGAACTTACGGCATTTTGTGTGCTCGATGTGTTACCGGAACGCATAGCAGAAACTACCGCCTTTATGTCTTCGCTTTCTTCAACTTGTTGTTGGGGTGGTGTGTTTTCTATTTCTTTTTTACAAGACGTATTGAAAAGTGCAAACGTCATCAAGAAAGATAAGAATATAAATCTGAAATTTTTCATAATTATTATTTTTATTGATTTTCAAAACTAAAACAATCCTATTTATCTTTACCCTATACTTTTTTTTAAATTTTTTAGTTATAACTTTGCAAACTAATTTACTTTGATTTAATAATGTCGCAAAAAAAGAACGATATATGTAACGAAAATGTATTTAAGAAGGTATATGATACCTTAGCTCTTGATTTGCGCAATTTTCTCATTTACAAATTTCAAGACTTGGAATCTGCCGAAGATGTTGTACAAGAAAGTTTTATTAAACTGT
>CAZSBI010000203.1:0-8085 GCA_964604735.1 uncultured Flavobacteriaceae bacterium
AAGGTACTGCATTATTTGGACATGAAGCAACTCACGCAAATCAATTTGAAACCAATGACATTATTTTTAATTCAGAAAATGGAGCGCCACTTTTAATAGATATTTTTGATGAAGTTGAAGCATACAAAGCACAATGGGCATATGATCCTTCAACAGTTGATGGATTGAAAAGGATAAATCAAATAACTCGAAAATTTGTTGAACAAATACGTGATAATCAAGGAAACCTGTTGTATAATCCAGGAGGTGCTAATAATACTGGAAAAGAATCAGTTAATATAAATTCAAAACGTGATGACTTAATAAGAGCATATCCACATATAAAAGATGGTTTGATGTCCCAACCTGCTAATTTTACTCCAAAAGATCTTGAAAATATATACTATAAAAAATAACAATATGAAAAAGAAAACTTTAATTTTATTGATATTATTTTTATTTGTAAGTTGTAATGTTTATAGAAATGTTAATGACAAAGATTTGCCTGGTGTTTTTTCTCATAAACGACCATTTAATAAAACTAACACTCTACATGTGTTAAAACTAATGAATAACAATGAGTTTATTCTGTATATTCGTCCTTTCGAATGGAGTTCGAGATGCACTGGCTTATGGGAAAGAAAAAAAGATAAGATAATTTTGAAATGCAATGGCACAAAAGATATAGCAGAAGCGTTATCAGTTAGTTGTATGGGAAAACGGGAGTTTGTGATAAAAATAATTAATAAAAACAAATTATTATTAGATAATATTATTTTGAAAAGGAAGAAAAGAAGTAGATTTTTTTCGCAAAAAGTTTTTCGTTAAATAATTTGTTTTCTAAATTCAAGTTACAAATAAAATGCTTATGGAAATTATCATATTAATATTGTTAATAATTTTAGATTATTACATATATTTTGTAGTAATAAAAAATACAAATAATGGAAAATGGACTTTTTTGTATTTTTTATTGTATATTACTATATTTATGTTTATTGGTGGTTTATTATTTTCAGAAAACCATAAAAATATTATGGCTTGTTTTGCTCCTAGTATGCTATATTATTTGCCAATGTTTATTCATAGATTTTTGGAATCATTTGCCTATATTTTTCATCATATAGGAAGACGTGATTTTATTATGAATAATCAAGACATAGAACCATCCTATGTTCCGAAACCATTAATAGTATTTTTTTTCATATTCACAATATTATTACGCGTTGCTAATTGTTTTAATTTACTTCCATCCTAACGTTTGAAAAGGGTACAAGGTATTTTTACCTAAAAATAATCAGAATAAAAACAGTCCGGTTTATGGGGGGATAAGTCCAAGCACCATCCACCAAGCAAAACCACGACAAAAAGGTTCCAAAGTTGGAAGATTGAAGTCCGAAGCTGGAAGTCGGAAGACCAAAGTAGGTGGGGGTTCAGATAAGCCAACAGTGTAAAAAATCAAAAGATTTCTCACATTCGTTTGAAATGACACGCTCCAACTAACCACTAACAACTAACCACTAACCATTAACCACTAACAACTAACCATTAACCACTAAAAAAGATTCCTCTCTTCCAGCGAAATGACAAAAGCTTGCATTTTCTACTAAAAAATAGGTGGCTATCCCAATAAGCCAAAAGCCAACAGCCAAAAGCTAAAAACTAACAGCCAAAAACACTTTTTACAGCATCTACTTTATCTAATTTTTCCCAAGTAAATAACTCAACTTCAATATTTTTGGTTAAAATTTTTCCTTCGGTATAATCAAAACGATTAAATTGTTTGCTTATTTTTTGAGGTGTACGCCCAAAATGTCCGTAAGCAGCTGTTTCGGCATAAATTGGCTTGCGTAATTGTAATGTTTTTTCAATTCCGGCCGGAGTTAAATCGAATATTTCTTGTAATTTGAGGGCAATCTCATTGTCAGAAATCGCAACTTTTGAACTGCCGTATGTGTCAACAAATACGCTAACAGGCTCTGCAACACCAATGGCATAAGAAACTTGAATTAGCATTTTATCGGCGACACCCGCAGCTACTAAATTTTTGGCAATATATCGTGCCATATAAGCACCCGAACGGTCAACTTTACTAGGGTCTTTGCCCGAAAATGCGCCACCTCCGTGCGCACCGCGTCCGCCATAGGTATCTACAATAATTTTTCTGCCTGTTAGTCCGGTATCGCCGTGTGGTCCGCCAATGACAAATTTGCCCGTAGGATTGACCAAAAGTTTATAGTCGTAGAATAGGGGAGTCCAATCCGGATTTTCGCATAATAGCTTGGGAATCAATATTTTTTCAACATCTTCCTTTATTTTTGCCAACATTTTTTCATCATCTTCATCGAAGGGATCGTGTTGGGTAGAAACCACAATTGTGTCAATTTTTATAGGCTTATGTTGGTCGTCATAAGCAATGGTAACTTGGCTTTTTGAGTCGGGACGCAGATAAGTCATTTCTAATCCGTTTTTGCGAATTTCGGCCAATTTATAAACCAATTTATGCGAAATATCTAAGGTCAAAGGCATAAAATTACTGCTTTCGTTGCTGGCATATCCAAACATCATACCTTGATCGCCGGCGCCTTGCGCTTCTTCGGTTTCGCGCACCACACCTTGATTGATATCGTCTGACTGGTCGTGAATGGCAGACAAAACACCTAATGAATTGTAAGTGAAGAAGTAAGCGTCTTTGGTATAACCGATTTTTTTAATGGTATCGCGAGTTATTTTCTGCACATCGACATAAGTTTTGCTTTTTACTTCGCCTGCAACTACAACTTGTCCGGTAGTCACCAATGTTTCGATAGCCACTTTTGATTTGGGGTCAAAAGCCAAAAAATAGTCTAATAAACTGTCTGAAATTTGATCTGAAACTTTGTCAGGATGTCCTTCTGAAACTGATTCTGAGGTAAATAAATACATATATAAATTTGTTTTTACTAAATTAATAATTCTAAATAAATTTCAATAAAAACAGTAGGGGATAAGACAAGAAAGAAACTTTTTTAGCATTTTTTGTAAAGGTTGCAAGCAGTCAAATCCGTCCTTTGTTCTTATTTCTGATGCAAAAATAAGATAAAAAAATGTCTTATTTAAAACAATTATTAATTATTTTTGAAAAAAAATAAAATGATGCAAAAAACAGCTTTAATTACAGGTGCTACAAGTGGTATTGGTATGGCAACCGCTACAAAATTTGCCGAAGCAGGCTTTAAATTGATTATAACGGGCAGGAGAGAAGCGCGTTTGAAAAAATTAGCCGAAAAATTGTCAGAACTCAGCGATGTTATCACTTTAAATTTTGATGTCAGAGACAAGAAAAAAGTATTTGAAATGCTTGGCAATTTGCCGTCCGCTTACCAAAATATTGATATTTTAATCAATAACGCCGGCAATGCTCACGGATTAGATACTATTGATCAAGGCGATATCAATGACTGGGAAGCTATGCTTGATATCAATGTAAAAGGATTGTTATATGTATCAAAAGCTGTGATGCCGGGAATGGTACAACGCAAAAACGGACACATTATTAATATAGGTAGCATTGCAGGCAAGGAGGTTTATCCAAACGGAAACGTATATTGCGCCAGCAAGCACGCCGTTGATGCTATCAGTAAAGCTATGCGTATCGATTTGAATATACATAATATAAAGGTAAGCGAAATAAATCCGGGATTGGTCGAGACCGAATTTAGCGAAGTGCGTTTTAAAGGAGAGAAAGACAAAGCCAAACAAGTTTATCAAGGCTATAAAGCTTTGCAAGCCGAAGATATTGCCGATTTAATTCATTTTATGGTAACTCGTCCGGCGCACGTAAATTTGGCAGAAGTGCTTATCTTACCAACAGCACAAGCCAACGCCGTTACAGTCCATAAAGAATAAGATAAAGTAGCAGGAGTTTATAAAATCCGATAAAGCACTACAAAGACATAGTGCAATCATTATTAAACAAACTCTATTTAACATAATATAAATTATGAAACAAATATGTATATTATTTTTAAATGCCTTGAAAATGCGATATTTCGATACATTATGCAGTTTGTTTTCAAATATGCGATTCTCAGCAATTAAATTTTTATTCAAGAAATAGTTAATAATTCATTTATCGCTTGCAAAAATATATTTTTTTTGTACCTTAGATTTTTATTTCTAAAATTGAAAATTATGAGCAAAAGAAAAATTGCAGCGTCAGAATTAATACTTAATCCAAATGGTAGCGTTTATCATTTAAATTTACTACCCGAAAATATTTCAACCAATATTATTTTTGTTGGTGACCAAAAACGTGTCGATCGTATTGCCAAACATTTTGATAATATCGAATTTGAGACTCAAAAACGTGAATTTCACACCGTTACCGGTACTTATAAAGGTAAAAGATTAACAGTAATGTCAACAGGAATCGGTCCTGATAATATTGATATTGTAATGAATGAATTAGATGCCTTAGTCAATATAGACTTAGAGCAACGCATTGAAAAAGAGGAACATACGACATTGAATATTGTACGTATCGGCACTTCCGGTTCTTTACAAGCCGATATTCCGGTCGATAGTTTTGTATTGGGTAAATACGGACTTGGTATGGACGGTATGCTTCATTACTACGACGCCAAACACGTACGCGAACTCGATATGGAAGATGCTTTTATGAAACACACCAATTGGGATGCTGATAAAGCGCGTCCGTATATTGTAAAAAACAGCGATTTGCTTGAAAAAATACTACTAACCGACGAGGTTTATAGTGGTATTACCGGAACAGCCGGCGGATTTTTTGGACCGCAAGGTCGCGTTTTACGCTTAGCACTCTCCGACCCTGATATGAATGCCAAAATGGACAGTTTTGAATTTAATGGTGTGAAAATGAGCAATTTAGAAATGGAAACATCGGCTATTTATGGTATGTCAAAACTTTTAGGACACAATGCCTGTTCTATGAATGCCATTATTGCTAATCGCGCCAATATGACTTTTAGCCAAGACCCGTACAAACCGGTCGATGCTTTGATTAAATATACTTTGGATAAAATGATTTTATTATAATATTTTAATTTTTATGTGGCAACCTACTACTGATTTTATTAGAAAAACTAATCTTTTTCAAATAATGAACGAAAAAGGTTTTGATGACTATTCCGAGTTTTACAAATGGTCAATTTCTGATAGAAAAGCCTTTTGGGATACCACCGTTAAGCATTTGGATATCCAATTAGCAGTCCCCTATTCTACTGTTTTAGACGATACTGATTTGGAAAATCCTATTTGGTTGAAAGATGCTCAAATGAATATTGTAGATTCGTGTTTCGTTGCAGATGACAATCAAGTTGCTATTTCGTTTTTAAAAGAAAATCAGACTGAAATTAGGCACATAACTTATGGCGAATTAGCTTCTTATGTCAACAAAATAGCCAATTCGCTATACGAAAGCGGTTTGCAAAAAGGCGATGCCATTGCTATTGATATGTCAATGAATATTGAAGCGGTCGCGATATATTTGGCAGGAATTAAAGCCGGAATGTTAGTCGTGACGGTTGCCGATAGTTTTACACCCAAAGAAATAAAAGTACGTTTAGACATAGCAGAACCCAAACTGATATTTACACAAGATTATTTAGTGCGAGGCAATAAAAAATTAGCTTTGTACGACAAGGTTTTAGAAGCCGGCGCAAGCAAAATCGTTGTTATTGCTGCTACCGAAAATACTGACATTCGCATTAGAAGACAAGATATTTTTTGGGAAGATTTTTTAGTCGAAAATGAATTATTTCAATCGATCAAAGCAAATCCTTTGGATAGTACGACCGTTTTGTTTTCATCGGGTACTACCGGCGCTCCAAAAGCTATTCCTTGGAATCATACAACAGCAATAAAATCGGCAGCAGACGGATTCTATCATCACGATATTCAGCCCGGAAATGTTGTGGCTTGGCCTACAAATTTAGGTTGGATGATGGGACCTTGGCTCATTTACGCCACATTAATCAACAAAGCGACTATTGCCTTGTTTGAAGGAAGTCCAATGAGTGAAGATTTTGGACAATTTATTCAGAATGCGCAAGTAAATATGCTCGGTATTGTGCCCAGTATTGTCAGGGCTTGGAAAAACACCGGAACAATGGAAAAATTCGATTGGTCTGCCATAAAATGTTTCAGTTCAACCGGCGAAAGTTCTAATCCCGAAGAAATGGAATATTTAATGCAATTAGCTGATAATAAGCCAATTATTGAATATTGTGGCGGTACCGAAATCGGTGGCGGCTATGTTACTTCTACTTTGATACAAGCCAATATTCCTTCTACATTTAGCACGCCTGCATTGGGTAGCGAATTTGTGATTGTCAATGAGGAACAATTGCTTTCTGACAAAGGCGAGGTATTTTTAGTACCCACAGCTATGGGCTTGTCGCACAAGTTGTTAAATAAAAATCATCACGAAACATATTATAAAAATACGCCTCAGATTGAAGGAAAATTGCTTAGAAAACACGGCGATTTTTTGGTTCAATTAAACAACGGTTACTATCGCGTTATGGGACGCACAGACGATAGTATGAACTTGGGCGGCATCAAAGTCAGCTCCTTACAAATTGAGGAATTGGTTAATAATCACCTTGCCGTTATGGAATCGGCAGCCATAGCCGTAAGTCCAAAAGACGGTGGTCCTGCCCTGCTCGTTCTCTATGTCGTACCCAACGGAACAACAGATAAGGAACTGTTACAGTATGAGTTACAGAAGTTAATTAAAGCAGAACTTAATCCACTTTTTAAAATTCACGACATTGTAATTACAGAAAAATTACCTCGAACTGCCTCAAATAAAATTATGCGTCGTGTATTACGAAAGCAATATGCAAATGAAATTTAGAACCGAAATAACACTTCCGCCCTATCCGTTTCAAATTGATTATCAGAGCAAAATCTTTGGATTGGGTTCTTGTTTTGTTGACAATATGCGCGACAAATTTGACTATTATCAATTCAATTCGCAAATCAATCCTTTTGGAACGATTTTTAATCCCTATTCAGTTAGAAAAACCTTAGAAAATGCTGTAAAATTGAACTTTTTGAGCGAAAAAGACCTGTTTTTTTATCAAAACACTTGGAAAAGTTATCAATTACACTCTATTTTTAATCATTCTGACAAAAACAAATTGCTCGAAAATGTCAATCGTAAAATTGAGCAAGCCAATCATTTTTTACAAAACAGCAATGTCATACTCATAACTTTGGGAACCGCGTGGATATATAGACATAAAAAGACAGATGAAATTGTAAATAATTGTCATAAAATTCCCCAAAAAGAATTTGCTAAGGAATTAATGACTACTACTGAAATTATTGATGAATTAAACAAAATCATCAAACTGTCAAAAAGCATTTCAAGATCGGTTAAAATACTATTTACCATTAGTCCTGTCAGACATTTAAAAGATGGTTTTACAGAGAATAATTTGAGCAAATCACGTTTGACAAATGCTGTGCATTCCGTTGTTAATCAGCAAGATGTGTTTTATTTTCCTTCTTATGAAATAATGATGGACGATTTACGCGATTACCGATTTTACAAAGACGATATGCTTCACCCAAACAATATCGCCGTTGATTATATTTGGCAAAAACTACAAAAATCTTTGATGTCAAAAGAAACGATTACTATTTCAAATCAGGTCGAAAAAATTCGTAAAGCATTGCAACACAGAGCTTTTGATGAAACTGCAACACAACATCAAGCGTTTTTGGCAAAAACAAGAAAACAAATTGAAGCCTTGCAAAGCAAGTACGAATGGATGTATTTTGATGAGAAGAAAAACTATAGGTAAAAGTTGGAAGTCGGAAGTTGGAAGTTGGAAGTCGGAAGACCGAAGACGGAAGTTGGAAGACGGAAGACCGAAGGGGGTTAAGGTATTAAGGAGCGAGGGGAAAAGGGAAAGTGTGTTTGAAGTTGGAAGTCGGAAGACCGAAGTCGGAAGACCGAAGTTTTTAGTTTCTTGAAAAAGAGCTCGACGAGCCTGTTCCGAAGGATTTCGGAAGGTCACACGTTAGTAGTAGAAGAAAGAAGATATTAATACCCCCACACCTCACATTTTTAATTCC
>CAZSBI010000204.1:0-3901 GCA_964604735.1 uncultured Flavobacteriaceae bacterium
CGTAACAAATTATATCAAGTTATTTATTTAAATTTGCAAAAAATAAGCAAAATGAAAAAATTTATAGCTAAATTACTTGTAGGAGATGTAGTTGAAAAACACGAAGTAGATGCTCCTTTTGATGATGTAATAACTTCCTTAGAAAAAGCCGTTGCTAACAACCATTTTGGCATACAGGCGGTGCATGATTTAAAGGAAACCTATATGAAAAAACATCTTGCATTAGACCCTGATTTTGAGTACAAAATTGTGCAAATTTGCAATGCACCCAAATCTCATAAAGCATTACAAGAAATGAGCTATGATATGGGTATTATGATGCCAAAAAGTGTAATTGTTGCAAGAGAAAACGGCAAAACAACATTGCGTTTTATGAAGATGAAACCTTGGATGGTATCAATGATGTTTCCTGAGCTTAATGTAGCGCCATTGTCAAAACATGTTACTGAAATAATGAGAAAAATTGTTCAAGAAACTATAAAAAACGTAAAAAAATAATTACTCAATAACAACAACAAACAAGAAAAAACAAGAAAAAACACTTCTAATACATTTAGAAGTGTTTTTTTTATTCAATTTTTATTCGAGCATCAACCGCAAAAAAATCATTTTCAGTTGCCAAAATCGGATTTAAGTCTAATTCTGATATTTGCGGATAATCATTTACTAATCGAGCTACTTGTTGCACCAAATTTGCAAATTCTTCAATATTAATTCCTTTTTTGCCTCTTACTCCTTTCAGGAGCGGATATGATTTTAGCTGCTCAATTTTATGTATAATTTTTGAAATAGATTCCGGTGCTAAAATAGTTTGAAAATCTTTAAAAACTTCGATAAAAATGCCACCCATTCCGAACAAAATAAGGTGACCGAAACCGGCTTCTTTTTTTACACCAATAAACAATTCCATTCCGTTTTTTTGCGCTTGAATCATTACGGCTTTTGCCTCGTCAATTTGCATTAGTTCAGAAAAAGTTTGTTTTAATTCCTGTTTATTCTGAATTCCGATTTTTACTCCGCCTACATCAGATTTATGTATTGGTCCAACGACTTTCATCACAATCGGATATTGATTTTCGGCAAATAAAATGGCTTCTTCGACACAATCAAAAACACCTTCATCAACGACCGGAATGTCATAAGCCGACAGGAGCAAATTAACTTTCTCGGGAGACAAATACCCTTTGTCCGCTTCAATATTTACGAGTGTTTTGCGATGCTCTTTTAAATCTAATTTTTCCGGACAACAATCCGGTTCACTTGCATAAAAAGCCTTAGCGAATGCTTTTCCGAAGACTACTTCATCGGCAAAACCTACTTTGTTTTTGTTTTGAAAATATTTAATTTCCTCAGCCACATTCACCACAGATGGCAAAATTGGATAAATCGGTTTTTTGTTCTGTTCAATATGTTTAGCCAGCACATCATATACATCAAACACTTTAAACAATCCGGGGCTGCCAAAAATTACCGCAACGGCATCAATATCGTCAAAATCGTTTTCGCAATAATGCAGTATTTCATCTAAATGCTCAGCGGTACCTGTCGCTAAAAAATCTATCGGATTGGCAACCGAAGAACCCGCAAAAAGTTTTGCTTTCAATTCTTCTGCTTTTTCACCCGAAATAGCCGGTACTTTCATTTCATTTTTTTCTAAAACATCTGTCAACATCACCCCGGGACCTCCGGCATGTGTAACAATTGCGATACGATTATTATCGGGTAGTCCATAAGTGAGTACTCCGGCAATATTTATCATTTCTTCGCGTCCGTATGCGCGGATAATTCCCGCTTTATCAAACAAGGCATCGACAGCCAAATCAGAGCTTGCCAAAGCACCTGTATGCGAACTTGCCGCGCGGCTTCCCGCCTCAGAACTTCCTGCTTTTACGGCTACAATTTTGCAGCCCTTGCGAATTAATGAGCTTGCGTGCTTCAATAATTTCAAAGGTTTTTGAACAGACTCAATATAAAGCATTTTCACTTTCGGACTTTCATCGTTGTGTGTTTCGTCTAAATGTTCGAGCACTTCCTCTACGCCTATTTGTGCCGAATTTCCTACTGTCCAAATACTATTAAACATCAATCCGATTTGCATGGCAGCTTCAATAATAAAAACAGCGGTGGCGCCCGAGCCCGAAATCATATCGACCCCAAAACGACTTAATTTTGGCACCGGCGTGGTAAATACGCCTGCATAATTTGTATTGATTAGCCCAATATTATTAGGTCCCAACAAACTACCTTGATATTTTTCTATTTGCGCTACAATTCTTTCCTCTAACTGTTTACCTTGTTCACCCACATCGCTAAAACCGGCCGAAATTATGATAAAACCCTTAGTGTTTTTCTGCTCGGTCAACACTTGAACGGTTTCTTCGACATATTTTGAGGCTATGGCAATAATGGCTGTATCAACATTATCGGGCAAATCTTGCACGTTTTTATAGGTCGGCAAATCAAAAACTTGTTCTTTTTTGGGATTGACAACATATATTTTTCCTTGAAAATGATGCAATGTTAAATTGGACAATATTTTTCCTCCGGGACTATTCGGATTGTCCGAACCGCCCACTACCACTATACTTTTCGGGTTAATCAATGCTTTGGCAATCATAATGCTTTGTTAAAATGATTTTTTACGCTTTCAAGATGCATATTTTTTTGTAATTTTAAGCACGTTTTTATCAGATTATTTGATAATTTGAAAAAACTGATAAATAGAAAGACTAACAAATACAGACCAAACATAATTATGCCATATTTTTCAAATACCGTACAACATATACGCTCATCAGAAATTAGGGAACTGATGAAGCTGGCGACACGCCCCGATGTAATTTCGTTTGCAGGAGGAATGCCTAATAACAACTTATTTCCGATAAAAGAGATTGACGAAATAATACTACAAATGGACGAAGAAAAGAAAAAAGTTGCTTTTCAGTACGGACCCACTTCGGGTTATCCGCCCTTGCTTGCAACTTTAAAAGAATATTTGCGCAAAAAAGGCTTGCCTGTTGATACACATAAACTAATGATTACCACAGGCTCATTACAAGCAATCAATATATTGGGAATGGAATTTATAGATCCGGGCGATTTAGTTTTGACCGAAAATCCGAGTTTTATCGGTGGAATTGCCGTTTTTAAAGCATTTCAGGCCGAATTAAAAGGAGTTGCACTACAAAATGACGGTTTAGATTTAGACGAATTAGAAAAAATATTAGAAACCGAAAAACCCAAAATATTGTATGTAATACCCAATTTTCACAACCCTGCCGGTATTATTTATTCCAAAGAAAAAAGAAAACGCTTGCTTGAAATCTTGGCAGGAAAAAATATTATTTTACTCGAAGATGATGCCTACAACGAACTCTATTTCGATGAAGAAGGCAAAGAGTTGAGCCAACCGATGATGTCAATGGATTATAAAGATATCGATATTGTTTACACCGGCTCGTTTTCAAAAATTTTAGGACCGGGATTCCGTCTGGGTTGGATGTTGGCATCTCCCGAAATATATGAAAAAGCACAGATAATAAAACAAGGCATTGATGCTTGCAGCCCTAATTTTACTCAGGTAATAGCCAACGAATTTATGGAAAAAGGCTACTTGGAACAATATTTGAATCGAATCAGAAAAGAATATGCACAAAGGAAAGAATTGATGCAAAAAGCACTCATAAAACACATGCCCGAAACGGTAAGTTGGACAGAACCAAAAGGCGGTTTTTATTTTTGGTTTAATTTACCCAAAGGTGTTGACAGCTCAAAAATACTAAAAGAGAGTATTGATAAGGGTGCTGTTTTTGTCACCGGAAAGACTTTTGACCCAATGGCAAGCAAAAACAATAATTTTAGACTGGCATACTCAAATATGGAAAAAAATCAGATAGATAAA
>CAZSBI010000205.1:0-4227 GCA_964604735.1 uncultured Flavobacteriaceae bacterium
CACCGGCATTTTTGCGCAAATCGTCAAGTATTTTTCTATCTACTAATTTGATGGAATAATCAATGGTGTTATGCGAAACTAATTGAAAACTACTAATATTTTTGGGCTCATAGGCATCGAACTGGCAAAAGCAATCGGTGGCATTGTACAAAAAACGTAGTTTTACCACGCCATTCTGATGTTCGTCAGGCACATTAATGACTTCGGAAAGTTTGACATTGGTCAATTCTTGATGAAATTTAAAATACGAAGCTTCAAAACGGTTTTGATGCCAAGATAAATTTTGCAATTTTCCGTCAATAACTTTAATGGTTTCAATGAGTGGGAACATATATTTTTTGTTTCAATTCGTTATACTCTTCTTTACATTTGCTCATCGCTGTTATACCTCCGCCGCTACGATAATACATAGCTTTTCCTGTTTTTTCAATATATCGGATATTAACAGCCGTATCCAAATTTTGTCCGTCAAAAATACCAAAAATTCCGGTATAATACCCTCTTTTTTGACTTTCGGTTGCTTGAATTATTTCGAGCGTTTTTTGTTTTGGCGCACCACTGATTGAGCCCGCAGGCAAGAGTTTAAAAAGCATTTCGGCTAAATTTGATTGCCAATTTGCAGGCAAATCGCCCTTAATTTCGGAACTCACCTGTAATAAATTGGCTCTTTCTGACTTAATTTTGTCAATATACCTAAACTTGCTGACACGCACATTTTCGGCAATTATTGACAAATCATTTCTGATTAAATCGACAATGGTATTATGCTCAAATAATTCTTTTTGATTGGATAAAATAATGGCTTCGGCATTGGGAATATCGGCATCAATAGTGCCTTTCATCGGATAAGAAAACACATCATTTCCCTGTATTTTAATAAAAGTTTCAGGCGAAAACAATACAAATTCATCTTGATACATCAATTTATACGGTGCTTTGGCTGCTTCAAAAAAATCTTGAAGGCTGTGTGCCGTACTAATGCGAGTTTGGCAAGTTAAGTTTAGCAAATAACTATCACCGGCTTTGATATGTTTGCTTACTTTTTCAAAAGCTTTTTTATATTTTTGCAGTGCAACGGGATGCACCAAGAACGGTTTAATTTCAGTAGCGCATCGTTTGTATGCATAATTTGTTTTGCCTGCAATATGGTAAAAAAATTGATATTCTTTTGCTTCATCTAAGCTAAAAATGACAGGTTTTTGTTTTTCAAAATCAATTAAAAACACAAAAGGAACAGCCCGTGAGGCTAAACTATTCATTTTATTTTGAAATGCCTTTACATTGTCCATTGACTACAATTTTAAAAAATTTTTGATGATGGTTTCTCCATATTCCGTCAAAAAAGATTCGGGGTGAAATTGCAATCCGAAAACTTGATTTTCACGATGTTGCAAAGACATTATAATATTATCTTCCGAGTAACTTGTTATTTGTAATTCCTTTGGAAAAGCATCTTGATTTACTGCCCAAGAGTGATACAATCCTACTTTAAAATCCGAAGGTATATCCTTAAAAATCAACGATTTGCTTATTGAAATCTGTTTGGTTTGTCCGTGTACAACATCGGGTAAATTATAGAGTTGCGCGCCATAATATTCGGCAATAATTTGATGCCCCAAACAAATACCTAATATTGCTTTTGTGGTAGCATATTTTTCAATAATTTGAAAAGAAATCGGATAATCTGTCGGCATTCCTGCTCCGGGCGACAAAACGATTTTGTCATACTGATCAAGTTCTTCAAGAATAACATCCGCTACCGGAATTACAGTAGGTTTAACACTAGTTATGCGTGCAATCAGAGCAACTACATTGTAGGTAAACGAGTCGTTATGATCAATCAGAACTATTTTATTCATACAAGATTAAAAAGCATAAACAATGCCACTATTCAAATTAAACTGCGTTTTAGGAATACCCAATACCGGTGCGGCATCGAAATTATAGACAAAAGACGATTTAAACGATAATTTTTTCGATATTAAAAAATACATCGAGTTGGTTGATGAAACACGATAATCAGAAAAGTTTGACAAAGCCGGTTGAAAATATGTCGTACTGATAAAACTAAATGTTTTGGTAGGATACAAACTAAACGAAAAATATGTGCTAGAACGCCATAAATCTGATTCTGATACATTTGTAGTTAATTTTTCCATTTCATACATCAATGAAGTGCCCAAATAATATCGCAATTTTTCACTTTTTGAAAGTTTAAAACGTACTCCTGTCCCAATGAGCTTTCGTAAATCAATTTTTGAAATTGAATTTTGTTGTGCTTGCAGAAAAAATTCACCTACAAAGCGATCTGTAAACTTATGGTTGTATCTAAAATGCGCTACAAGTTTGTTAATCAGATTGTTATCACCTGACGAAAGCAAACTGTATTGCCCAAGAAACAAATATAAATTAGACCCCGCTTTATATTGCAGATGCGTGTTATTACCAATCATTAATAAAGATTTGGTGTTTTTGGTTAAAGATAAATTCAGACTGACTTTACCTGCCCATCCGGTTGTATCGGTTTTAATTCTATAATTTTCGACATTTAGTATTTGCGCCGACAAGTTTATACTCGCTAGTAGCAAAATGCCTAGTATAATGTTTTTCATACTAATTATTTTTAGGTTAATTATATTTAGCGTATTCTTTTCAACAGCACAATATTTTCTACGTGATGTGTATGCGGAAACATATCAACGGGTTGCATTCTGACAATTTTATATTGCTCTTTCATCAATCCTAAGTCGCGGGCTTGTGTAGCCGAATTACAACTGACATAGACAATGCGTTCCGGATTTAGTTTTAGCAAATTCTCAACCACTTTTTGATGCATTCCGTCACGTGGCGGATCTGTAATGACCACATTGGCGCGTCCGTGTTGCGCTATAAATGCTTCGGTAAATACCTCTTTCATATCGCCGACTACAAAATCGACATTTTTGATACCATTTAGTTTTGCATTGTTTTTGGCATCTGCAATAGCATCGGGCACTGACTCTACGCCTACTACTTTTAGGGCGTTTTTGGCAACAAACTGAGCAATACTGCCTGTGCCTGTATATAAATCGTAAACTATTTCGTCGGACTGAATTTGTGCAAACTCACGTATTTTTTGATACATATTTAAAGATTGCAAGGAATTGGTTTGAAAAAATGATTTTGCCGAAATACGATAAACCAAATCTTCCATTTTTTCTTCTATATAATCTCGTCCGCTAAATAAAACCACTTCTTGATCGTAAAAAGAATCGTTGTCTTTTTCGTTAATAATATACTGTAATGAAGTAATTTGCGGAAAATTGTCTTTTAAATGTTGCAAAAGTTTTTCAATATTTTCAATCTCGGGTTTATATACTTGCAGTACAAGCATCCACTCGCCTATTGAAGTATTTCTAATCATTAATGTGCGTAGCAATCCGGTTTTGGCACGTGGATCAAAAAAGCTGATATCGTTTTCCAAAGCAAACTTTTTGACCGCATTTCTAATCTCATTTGATGGCGATTCTTGCAAATGGCACTCGTTGATATCGAGTACCTTGTCCCACATTCCGGCAATATGAAAACCAAGCCCTTCGCGATCTGTAATTTCGTCAGCTTGTTTAATCTCATCATTGCTCAACCAACGACGCGCCGAAAACGAAAACTCCATTTTGTTTCGATAATTATAAATTTTTGGCGATTTCAATATCGGATCAACCACTTCGGGAAGTGCCACTTTTCCTAGGCGCGTTAAGTTATTTTCGACTTCTTTTTGTTTAAAACGCACTTGTGCATCATAGTCAATATGTTGTAATTTACAACCACCGCAAGTGCCATAATAACTGCATTGTGGCCTTGTGCGCAGGTCTGAATATTGTTTGATTTTTACAATTTTTCCTTCGTAATAAGCCTTGCGTTTCTTGGTTACTTGTATATCGGCAATGTCACCGGGCGCTAAAAAATGCGCGAATATGACACGCCCGTCAGCTACACGCCCAACGGCTTTGGCTTTGGCGCCTAAATCAAATATTTCTACGTCTTCAAATAAGGGTTTCTTTCTTCTGCTCATAGCGGCAAAAATAGGGAATTATTTGGAACTAATTGATGGGTTTGATGAATTGTATGTTTACTGTTATTTGAGCGGAAATATTTCTAAACAATTCTATCTTTTTCTACTATGGCAGGTAGGTATTTTTTTATCAATTCTTTATTTATATCATTGTTTTTGAATATTTTATTTAATTT
>CAZSBI010000206.1:0-17923 GCA_964604735.1 uncultured Flavobacteriaceae bacterium
TAATTCTATATTTTTTCGTAATTTTACCAAATATAATAATTCATCTAAATGAAAAAAGTTGCTATTTACGGATATTATCGCGAAGAAAAATCGTTTACTTATTTGTTACTGTTACTCGATATTTTGTTAGAAAAAAATGTCAAAATTGTTTTTCAAAAACCTTTTTATGACAATTTGTTGCAACATAAAAAACACACTTCGTCCAATGAGTTTTTATTAGACGCTTATCCAAAGTTTGATACTTTTACAGATTATGAAGATTTTCCTTCGGACATCGATTTACTTTTTACCTATGGCGGCGATGGTACCATTTTGCGTGCCGTAACATTTATTCAAAGCAGAAATGTACCTATTTTTGGTATTAATGCGGGGCGATTAGGATTTTTGGCAACCGTACAGAAAGAGCAACTCGAAAAAGCGGTAAACTTGTATCTGAAAGGACAATACACAATTAGCGAACGAAACTTGATTGCTATTGCTACCAAACCGGAACATCCGGAAGTGAAAAAGATGAATTTTGCACTTAATGAATTGGTAATCAACAGAAAAAACACCACCACTATGATTACGGTCGATACTTATCTTGACAATGAATATCTATCGACTTATTGGGCTGACGGGCTTATCATTGCCACACCAACCGGCTCTACGGCATATTCTTTGAGTTGTAACGGTCCTATTATTACGCCGGATTCAATGAATTTTATTATCAACCCGATTGCACCTCACAATTTAACTGTTCGTCCTTTGGTTATTCCAAACGACTTTCAGATTAAAACAAAAGTTTCGGGCAGAGAATCAGAATATTTGATTTCGTTGGACTCGCGAACATACAGCTTGCCAATGGAAACTGAAATTACGGCATACACAGCGCCATTTACCATTAAATTGATTCAATTTCAAAGCAATTCGTTTATTAAAACCCTTCAAAAAAAGTTGCTTTGGGGTAAAGATGAACGGAATTAAAGATTTAACACTAAAAACTACGCAGTATCCCCCTACTTCTTTTTCTTTTTCATCTCTTCTTGCAAACGTTTTTGCTCCTCGGCTTTTTCCATTAATTCAGCCATTTTTTTGGCAAAACGCCCTTGTTTTTTAGGCTTGGTTTTATTCTCTTCAATAATCGCTTTGATTTTTTCTTCATCGATTACATATTTTTTGATAACTACCAAAATAATGATTGTCATCAAATTGGAAATAAAGTAGTACAAACTCAATCCGCTTGCGTAAACATTGAAGAAGAACAATAACATTAAGGGTGACAAATAGATCATCCACTTCATCATCTTTTGCATATCAGGCATACCTTCTTGTGTAGGCATTGATGTCTGATTGGTAGCATTCATTTTCATATAAAAGAACATCGTAATTGATGCTAATAAAGCAAATAAACTAACATGATTGCCATACATTGGGATATTAAAAGGCAAGGTCATTACCGAGTCATAAGCTGATAAGTCGTCTGCCCATAAAAATCCTTTTTGACGCAAACCGATGGCGGCAGGGAAGAAACGGAACAGTGCGTAAAAAATAGGTAAAAACAGTAAAGAGGGAATACAACCTGCCAAGGGACTTACGCCTGCCTTACTCTGCAATGCCATAGTTTCTTTTTGACGTTTGGCGGGATTATCTTTATATTTTTTCGCAATTTCTTCAATTTCAGGTTTTAAAATCTTGCTTTTTGCTTGTGACAAATATGTTTTATATGTCAATGGCGACACAACCAAACGAATTATAATGGTCATTAAAATAATAACTATTCCGTAGCTCGAAATAAAACTACTTAAAAGTGCAAATAAGGGCATAAAAAACCATTTGTTGACCCAGCCGAAAATACCCCAACCAAGTGGCACCACTTTTTCGATACCCATATCATAGCTTTTGAGCAAATCATACTCGTTTGGACCATAAAACATTTTCATATTGTATGACAAATGACCATCTTCTGATTTTAAATTTGCATTAACGTGCATTTCTTTTGTATAACGCAAAGTGTCGTTGCCGCTTTTGGCTAAATTTCTTTGATAAAACTTGACCGTATCAAAGGCTTTTTCTTTTGAAATTAAAAAAGTTGAAAAGAAATGCTGTTTAAAATCGATCCAATTGACATCAACTGCCTTGTCATCGGCTTCTTCTTTCATTTCGTTAAGATAATCGTCCTTGCCATCTTCCATTTCGTATTTGGTGGTTACAAAACGGTTTTCATAAGTAATACTCTTTTCGTGACGATATACTTTCATATCCCATTTTAATGGTATATTTCCTCCTTGAATTACATCGTCCAAGTTTTTGCTGCGAATATTAAAATCGAACATATAATCATTGGGTTTGAAAATATATTCGTAGGCAATATATTTATCGTCGCCGGCATAAGCTTTCATCGAGATTTTGGTATTGTCTCCCTCTTTGCTTATCGTTGGATGAAATTCTAAATCTTTTGTTTGTACGACTTGTCCGCTTTTGGTTTTCAGTGTTAAATTAAATGAGGCATTGTCCTTGACAAGATGTAGCGGCAAAGAGTCAAAAGTTTTGAATTTTTTAAGCTCAAATGATTTAAAATACCCGCCTTTTTTGGCAATAACAGCTTTGACCAAATCATTTTCGAAAACAACATCTTGGGCATTATCGTTTACTTGCAAATTATATGCAAAATCGCCCATAATATTTTGCGCTTTGGCTATACCGGTCGAGTCTTTTGCAATTTCGAGAGTCTTGGTTTTTTCCTGCTCTTTTGCTTGTGCAATCGAATCTTTTATGTGTTGTTCTTTCTTGGCTTTTTCTGCTTCAATTCTTTTATTTTCGCAATTTCTCATCATAAAGAAAGTTGCAATGAAAAATAAAGTATATGTGATGAAAAAATTTTTATTGAACACTTTTTTAGGTTGTTCTTTGGCTTGCGCTTGCTTTTTCTTATTTTGTTTTGCCATTATAATTTTTTGTTTTTTAATTGATAAGCTGTCTTAATAAAATCGACAAATAAAGGATGCGGATTTAAAACAGTACTTTTATATTCGGGGTGAAATTGGGTTGTAATAAACCAAGGGTGATCGGGAATTTCTAAAATCTCGACTAAATTGGTTTTGGTATCTTTTCCGGCTATTTTTAGTCCGTTTTTCTCAAACATATCGATATAATCGTTATTGAACTCATATCTATGACGATGTCGTTCCGAAATTGTTTCAGTTTGATAAATTTTGTATGCTTTTGAGTCTTTTTCTAAGACACAAATTTGTTCTCCTAAACGCATTGTACCACCCAAAATTTCTAATTTTTGATTTTCGAGCAGACTGATAACCGGTTCGCTTGTTTCGGGGGTCAATTCGGTTGAATCGGCATTGGGTAAATCAAGCACATTTCGAGCAAACTCAATAGCGGCAATCTGCATTCCGAAACAAATTCCGAATAGTGGCAACTTATTTACGCGAGCATAATTTATTGCTGTAATCTTGCCGTCAACGCCTCGTTTGCCAAATCCCGGTGCTACAATAGCAGCGTCAACATTTTTGAGTGCCGCGACTATTTCCTCATCCGATAATTTTTCTGAATGAATCCAACGCATTTCCAATTTTAGTTGGTTTTGTGTTGCACCGTGAATCAAGGATTCGTGAATAGATTTGTAAGCATCGTGCAGCTCGACATATTTGCCTACCAATCCGATAGTAATTGTATCTTTCGGATTTTTAAATTTGTGTAAAAACGATTTCCACGCAATCATTTCGGGTTCATTTCCCTCCGGCAATTGTAATTTTTTTAGAACAACTTTGTCCAATTGCTCCTCTTGCATCAACAAAGGCACATCGTAAATGGTTTCGGCATCTCGCGATTCGATAACATTGCCCAAACGCACATTGGTAAACAAGGCTATTTTGCGACGCACTTCCTCAGACAAAGGTCTGTCCGTGCGACAAACCAACACATCGGGTTGCACACCACTTTGCATTAAAAACTTAACCGAATGCTGTGTCGGCTTGGTTTTTAGCTCACCTGCGGCGGCTAAATAGGGTATCAATGTAAGGTGGATAATAGCTACATTTTCTTCGCCCAACTCCCAATGCAATTGACGTACTGCTTCAATATAAGGTAAAGATTCAATATCGCCGACAGTACCACCGATTTCGGTAATAACAATATCGTAGATGCCTTTTTCGCCTAAACGTTGTATGCGCGCTTTAATCTCATCGGTAATATGCGGTATCACTTGAACGGTTTTACCCAAAAATTCGCCCCGACGCTCTTTGTCAATTACGCTTTGGTAAATTCTGCCTGTCGTAACATTGTTGTCTTGCGAAGTGCGAATATTAAGAAAACGTTCGTAGTGTCCTAAATCTAAGTCGGTTTCGGCGCCGTCATCGGTCACAAAACACTCTCCGTGTTCATACGGATTAAGGGTGCCCGGGTCGATATTGATATAAGGGTCTAATTTCTGAATAGTTACCGAAAAACCTCTCTCCTGCAAGAGTTTTGCAAGTGATGCAGATATAATTCCTTTGCCTAAGGACGATGTAACGCCACCGGTTACAAAAATATATTTAGATTTAGTTATTTTCATAAACGCGCAAAAGTACGAATTTT
This sequence comes from uncultured Flavobacteriaceae bacterium, assembly GCA_964604735.1. Taxonomy (GTDB): domain Bacteria; phylum Bacteroidota; class Bacteroidia; order Flavobacteriales; family Flavobacteriaceae; genus WGBX01. The sequence continues at coordinate 4,573 of CAZSBI010000206.1, forward strand.
ATATGGTGAAATCAAATTGATTTTTTATTTAATTTGGCTTCGTGGTTCTTAGTTCGTGATTCGTGGTTTTTGTGTTTTGAATGATGAGTGTAGGACACTGTTTCGATAGTTATCGGAAGTTGGACTTGTTTCGGAATGTATCAAAGTGTCCGGTGTTGAGTTCGTAGTGAGCGTATCATTCCGACAGAGCAAGCATAGGAGTTACTGCTTATTCCTCGTCGTTTCCAGCGAAATGACAGTAAAAAGAACAGACATAAAAATTCCTCACAGCATTCGAATAACAATCACATTTTATTATTTTATTAAGAATGGAATAATTTTTGCGACAAAAAATAATATCTAAATCCCCTACATTATGAAAAATTTACTGTTTTCTTACATTATTTTAGGTTTATTATTGAGCAGTTGTGCATCAAACACGCTTATTCACCCCGTACAACAACATTATGACGAGTACAAACAAGAGCATATTACGCAGTACGAAACCCATCGGAGAGCGCGCTCAATCCGCACAAATAATCTGTGGCGCGATGTAAAATTACACTTTAAGAAAACAGCAAACAAAAAGGGCTCGCAAGTTGTTTTGAATCTATACACGAGTGCAGAATTAAATGATGAATTGCAAGATACTTTGTTTTTCAAAATTAATAATCTCATATACAAAGTACCTTTTTCCAAAGTTTCATATACCGAAGAATACCTGAGTAATAGTAGCGCCGAAACCGAAATTGTTAAGGAAAAAGAGGATGATGACAAGGAGGAAAGCAAAAGCAAAGAAACCATTACTACTACTGTAAACACTTATGAACACAGTTATTTGAAAGTAGCGATTAAATGCACTTTGCCTGCTGATGTCAACAGCGCCATTGAACAAGCAGAAAGAATATCTATTCGTTATTATGACCAAAACAATGCTTATACCATAAAATTAGGTAAAAATGCCACAAAAAACATTAAAAAAGTAATTTTTGGCGAGAATAATCGTGAAATTGTATCAGATTATTAGTAAATGAAAAGCAAAAAACACATATTCATTACATTAAATTTATCGCTTATCGTTTTTGCGGTATTTCTTTATCTATTCTATTCCTTCAAAAATATAAGAGAAAGCAATTGTATTAATAATCTCACATTAACAGAAATAAAAGAGCATTTGCTGACAAAAAGAAACATAAATATAGATGAAGAAGGCATTCTGATAGACAGCTTAAAAATTAACATTAACAACCAATGCTATTATTTTGATTTGGCTGTAAATGCTTGGCAACAAAAAGGCTCCTTGCCGTATGACATAAGAGGGAAAGCTCTTACTGCTCCTGTTAATTATGAAAACTTTGTAATAATAAACACCAATATCAACACTGTTATTTTATGCGGACATCTTATTGATGATAAACTTATTTATACCGATGAACTTATTGAAATTATAAAAAACACAAAGAAAAAGGATGAAAATAAATATACATTCTATTTCAAAATTACCTGGGAATTTTTACATAAAAACAACCAAAACGTTATCAAAAATATCATAAAAGAGGCTAATCGCAGGAATTTACGAATTGTGTTTGAATATAAAAATGAATATTATGATAAATATTGTTCTGATTATATTAGAATTTAATAATCCTTGATATGACTATTGTTGTAGAAGTAATACCAACCTAAACCACTTCAACAAAATCTACATCGGCATCAAACAATTCTGTTAGTAATTGTACTAAATATTGCTCGTATTCCTGAATAATTTCCTGAGTAATTTCTGTGCTTTCATCAATTCTGGCTTTCATCAATCCGTTTTTGACATTGCGGGTAGATAAAATCCCTACTTCAAACGGATATGTATCGGTGTAAATTTTTTGAGTATTGACATACAACCAAGCGTAAGTCAGCAGTTGGAATAATTTTTCTTTTTCGGGCTCTTCAATTATCATACCGAGCTCTTCGTGCTTTCTTCTGCTGCCGCCTATCGAGATGTTACTGTCTTTAACCATTCCGGTTTTGTAATCAATAATGCGCAAAACGCCGTCGAGCTTATCTATTCTATCTACTTTTCCTGAAATGTTTAGCGTTCTGTCTTGTAATTTTATTACTGCCGTCAATTTGTTTTCGACACTGACTATTTGTAAACGCTTGCCGGTTTTTACCAATTTTTGATCAATCAACAACAAATCTTTTACATTTTTCTTGATAATTTCAAAAGCAATAAGATTGTAGCCTTCAACGGCAATACTTTTCTTTACTTCATCGCCAAAAACATTAGACATAAAATGCTTGGTGCTTATAGCTTCGTAGGATTGCATAATCTGCTTAAAATTGTCATTTGACAGTATTTTTCCTTCGTAATTTTTATAAATTTCCTCCATTGTATCGTGAATAATTGTACCGAAAACATTGGCAGGAATCATCTCTTCAATTTGATCGGGCTCTTGCAGATTGAGTATATATCGTTGGTAGTATTTGAGCGGATTTTTGATATAAGTTGTCAATGCCGAAGGCGAAAAACCTCGCTTGCCGATATCGGTTAATTTTTGGATAATCTCAGGCGTTTTAGCAATACTTTCGGGTTCAAAATTGACAATATCGGTGCTTAATTTGAGTTGTTTTTTGACAATTGTGTGGATATTGGTATCCAACTCATTTTCTAACTGTGTAATAAAGCGACTTTGCTCTGCCGCACCCATACCGGAATCGTCGGTGTTATATAGCAGAGTTATTTTTGAGGCGCGTTGCAAAAGTCTGTAAAAATGGTAGGCGATAACCGAATTTTGCTCTCTATGCATAGGCATTCCGAAATGCTTTTTGAGCTCAAAAGGTATGATCGAATGCGAGGATTTTCCTTTGGGAATAATACCTTCGTTCATCGAGGTGATAATAAGATGGTCAAAATCGAGTAAACGGGTTTCTAAAATACCCATTATTTGCAGTCCTTGAAGCGGTTCGCCCTCGAATGCCAATCGTTCTTGCATCAAGAGTTTTTTAAACAGGGTTTGCAAGGTGCGCACATCTTTTATTTCGCCGGTTTGCTTGATAAATGCTTGTAATGTTTCAAAAATACTCTCTAATTTGACCAAAGCCAATTGATCTATTTCACTGATATTTTTTTGACTAAATTGCGCTATAATTTCAAAAAATAAATTTAAGAAACGGTCAATTGAAAAATTATCGATAAATATTTTTTTGATAAATCCCTTTCGTCCTTCAAGCAATTCGTCTAAAAGCTTTTTGCTGAGCATTTTGGTTTTAAATTTGGCAATAATGCCTAAAAATGCTTCGTTTTTATCAAATTCTTCTTTGCTGAAAAGTTGTTCCAAATAAGGTTGATGCACCAATCCGGCTATGGTATCGACATTATAACGGTTAAATTGCTCGTATTCATAATACAGTTTGATAAGCTGCTCAAAGGTTTGAGTTACAGGTAATTGCCCTACGGGCATTCCCAAAGTAATATTGACTGCCTGCAAAGCGTCGGGCAAGGCGTTAATCATTGGCAACAAGGCGCTGTCTTCGTTGAGCACTATGGCGGTATTGAGCAGGTTTTCGTCTATGTTTTCAACTGAATTTTGCAGTTTTTCATCAACCATTTTGGCAACTACTTGTGCTTGTGCCGTCAGTCCGGGTACGCCTATAATTTCGATGTGTTTTGGAGTACTAAAATAATCGAAAATCCAATTGAATGGGCTGAAATCTTTGCGGTAGCGTCTAAGAAAAAGTCCGGCTTCGAACTGTGGTTTGAGATAGTACTTATCGACATCCCAAAAAGTAGTAGCAACTGCTTCAAAAATCAAGTGTTTTACGATGCGCTCCTCAGATTGATTAAACGAATTAAATCCGACAAACATCAAACTATTTTTATCAAATTGCTTGGCTATTTCCTCAATATGATCTGCTACATAATTGTAAATCATTCCCTGATAGGCAAAGTTTTGCGCTTGCAAATTTTGTTGAAAAGCCTTGTACAAATCTAACAAAGATGCGTAAAATTTGAGATAATCGGTAATCAATTTCGGACTGTCGGGGCGCAGTTGCCAATCCTCAATTTTTTTTACTTCATTAATATAGGTAAACACCTCATTGGCATCGATGCCAAAAGTGTCAATTTCGTTAAAATCTTGCAAGATATACGGTCCCCATTTGATAAACTCGTCAAAACTTTGTGCCTTGTCGGCATATACTTTTTTGTAGGCTTTGAACAACTCAAAAATAAGCGGCAACCAATCGGCGCGTTGAAAAGGCGAATGCTGTTCTACAAACTCATCAATACTGATAATTTGGGGAGCAATTATGGGTTTATTAAGCAAATCAACCAGTGCTTTTTTTAAGAAAACACCAGCCCTTTTGTTAGGCAACACAATGATTTTGTTTGTAAAATCGGGGAATTTTACAATCTCTTTGGCTATTTTTTGTAAAAAAGTTTCTTGCATTATCTTTAATTTACGGTCTTTATATTTATGTCTGATTTTATTAACAATTATCAAAAGTAATCATATTTTTTTCATTCTATTATACTTTGCTAATATAAAAATCCGAACAACCAAAGCGGAATTTTGTTTTTGTAACCATATTCAATGTTGTCGGCGGCTATAAAAGCGTTTGTTATACCCATAATTTGTTTGTTTGATTTGTCTTTTCCGCCTATTTCGAATAAATATTTGTCATCTACCAGAAAATCGCCTTTTTTAGGATAGTTAACTTCGTGATTTTGTGACAATTGATTCAAAAAAAACGTTTCTCTCAGGTTTCCTTCATTAGAACTAATACCGGCAAAAGCAAGGGCAAGATTGCTGTTTTCAAGAAAGATTTTATCGGGTTTTTGCAACAAACTAATACCTTTTGAATTTGCATAAATGGTATTGATTAACTTGGCATCTGACAAATGATTGATATATTCAATCAAGGTGTTTCGTGTAATTCCAATTCGTTCGGCTAATTTAGAAACATTCGGTTTAAACGGCGATGATTTTGCAATGATATATAAAAGTTGTTTTATTTTAGTCGTTTTACTCATCTCAATATTTTTTAATAGTGGCAATTCAATTTCGATTACCATATTGGCAACAGATTGTATTTTGTGATAATACAAATCTTCATTTTCCATAAAAAAAGGATAATATCCTGATGAGATATATTTTTTAAAATGTCTGATAATTTTGGTTTTCGAAAGTATTTCCTTGCTGATTGCTTGGTGATTTTTCAAAATTTCATCTAAACTATATGCTTTGAAATGGGTATTCAGACTAAAATTAAGATACTCGCGAAATGATAGACCTTGCATAAAAAACACTACGGCACGACGGCTTAAATCAGCTTTTGAATTAAGAATTTGCAATAAAGATGAAGCGGTAAAAGTTATTTTTAATTTTTTGTGCAAGTCATAGACGTTTTTTAACTCTATTGACCAATTTTTGTATTTATGAACCTCATCTAAAAACAAATGTTTGCCTCCGTTAGCTACAAATTCTTTGACAAAATCAACCAATTTGTTATCGGCAAAATATATATTATCCAAACTCACATACAATACATCCTCACTTTCTTGATAGTATTCTTTGATGTATTGAAGCATCATAGTGGTTTTTCCTACGCCTCTAAATCCTTGTATCCCAAGCAAACGCTCTTGCCAAGGAATGCTAAACATCAAATAGCGTTTAAATTCCAAATCGGTGTTTTCTAATAAAATTCTATGCTCATTATATAATTCTTCCATAAAAATGCTCTTTGCAAAAAGCAAATATACAAAATATTGCTTTATGCACAAAGCATTTTGTATTTATTTTGCTTTCTTCATAAAGCAAATTGCCATATATCAACTTTAACTTTTCAAGAAAAGCAAGTAATGGCAAGGAGTAGCAAGAAATTAATTTCTACAAATCTTTGTTTGCAGATTTGCTTTGCTTTTATGCTTGTTATGCCAAGACAAAGCATTTTCTAGTCATTAAAAAACATCACAAAATGTTTAATCTTAGAATTGTCCGGAATCATAGTTTTATCTATTTTGATGCTTGAATCATTGCGTGAATTTAAGGGTAGAACGTCCTTAGTCATATCGATTGTAGCATCTAAATCATCGATAAAAACAACAATATATTTGAATGTTTCTTCAATTTTGTTCAACTTATGATTTTTTGAAAACATACCGAAATTTGATGTCAATCCGACGCCTTTTTCGGTCTTAAACAAATCGCTTTTTATTTCGATGCGTTTAATTTTCGATTGCTCATCATTTATCTTAACAGGCACAACGGTCATTAATGGTTTTTTTGTTTTTTTATCATAAATCGTATATTCGTCATAAGCCTCAAAAGCCGACTGTCCTTCTGTATTTTTTACGATTGAATCATTTTCGTATAACTTTTTCATCGATGCAATTGTAGTAGAATCGCTTAGTTTGCCTACTTGCTTATTTTTGATGACAAAATCGTTAGTTTTGGTTCCGCAAGACGAAAAAACGACAGCAATTGATAGTAATAATATAAATTTGTTCATTTGTGAATTTTGTTTTATTTATTTGTTATTTATTTGTCAAGAGTTCCTATCTTCTACGACGACGATAAGATGAACCAATGCCCAAAACACCCAATAAGGAACGCGTAATTTCTCTGATAATCAATTTTCCGGTTGAGCTTTTCAACACTTTTTCAATCATTCCGGGTTCATCTTTCTTACGTTTTGCAATTTTAGCTTTTTTTACCTCTTCTTTCTTCTTTTCAGCCTTTTCAATTTTGACTTTTAGTATTTCATAAGCCGTTTTTTTATCGACAACTTCTTCGTATTTTTCTCTGATATCGGAGTTTTTGATTACTTTTTTTAATTCTCTATCAGACAAAATATCCATACGGCTCATAGGCGCACGCATCATTGTGGCTGCCAAAGGCGTCGGACGTCCTTTGCGTCCTAAAACAGTTACCAATGCTTCACCAATACCCAATGATGTCAGTACTTCGTCGGTGTCATAATAATCGGTTAAGGGGAAATTTTGCGATGCTAATTTGATTGCCTGACGGTCTTTTGCCGTAAATGCACGCAGGGCGTGTTGGATTTTTAGACCTAATTGTGCCAATACTTCGTCCGGAATGTCTTTTGGATTTTGTGTAACGAAATAAATACCTACGCCTTTGGAACGAATCAGTTTTACAATCGCTTCGATTTGTTCTAACAAGGCTTTTGAAGCTTGACGGAAAATCAAGTGTGCTTCGTCAATAAAAAATATTAATTCGGGACGGTCGGCATCTCCTTGTTCGGGCATCTTGGCGTATATTTCGGCTAATAATTGCAACATAAAAGTAGAAAACAATTTGGGTTTATCTTGGATATCCGTCAAACGAATAATACTGATAATACCACGACCTTCATCATCGATACGCATTAGATCTTCGATATCGAAGGAGGTTTCGCCAAAAAAGATATCGGCGCCTTGTTGTTCCAATTCCACAATTTTTCGAAGAATTGAACCTGTTGAGGCGGTCGATAAGCGTCCGTATTCCTCTTGAAAATCTTTTTTACCTGCGCCGGTTGCCCATTTGATCAATTCCTTTAAGTCTTTTAAATCGACTAATGGCAATTTGTTATCATCGGCATATTTGAACAAAACGGCAATGATGCCACCTTGTGTATCGTTTAAATCTAAAATTCGCGAGAGTAAAATAGGTCCGAATTCTGAAACAGTGGCGCGTAATTGTGTTCCTTCTTTTCCGGTTAATGATAGCATTTCGACAGGATAACCGTTGGGGGTAAATGGCAAACCGATTTTTTTCATTCGTTCGTCAATCTTCGGATGTCCCGGGCTTGGTTGTGCTAGCCCTGACAAATCACCTTTTAAATCCATAAGCAACACCGGAATACCTTTTTCTGACAACTGCTCTGCCATTACTTGCAAAGATTTGGTTTTACCCGTACCTGTTGCTCCGGCAATCAGTCCGTGGCGGTTTAAGGTTGACAAAGGCACTTTAACGTGCAGATTTGGAACGGTTTCGCCATCGAGCATTGCGCCACCAATCACAAAAGACTCGCCTTTAAAAGTATAACCCTCGGTTATTTGTTTGATAAAATCATCTTTTCTACTCATAATTATATCGATAAATTAATTTCAATCGATAAAAATACTATAATTATGTCAGTTGATGTATATTATTTTTGATTTTATTAACATTTTTTGACTATTTCGGGTAAAAAAACAAGGCTTGCGGAGAGAATCACGCAATAACAAACTACGCTACAATAACCATTCAAGAGTTGCAAAGTTATACTTTTAAAACTCCTTGACGTTTCTCACAATTAATTTTTCAATATCCATATTACCATCTTCATTTTGCAATAAATCGTAACGAATTTTTACAGACAATTTTGCTAGTGCTAATGATATTTCATCAGAATCATTTTTAGAAATTATTTGATCCGTGCTAGCTTTATTAAGCACATTGATAAAATCTGAATATTCCTTTAATACATCAGCGCTGGAAACAATAGAAATTTTATGAGTCAAATATTCTATATATATCAATTCGTCATCACTTATCTTTCCTCTGGTAACAATTTTCTCTAAAAAATCTATCAACTCTAAATAGATAGAAGATTTTAATTCAAAGATTTTTATATGGTGCTCTTTTTCAAGCTCTAATTCGCTTTGTTTGTTCAATAAAGCCGCAGTTATTAATATCGTAGCAATAGTCCCTAATACTATAAGGATAATTTCTTGTGCATATGGGTTTTGACTACTGACAAAATATGCAGTATGCAAAAAGAAGAAGCCGACAATAAAGGTAATTAATGTTAAAACAATGTATTTGATAGTTTGTGTCATAATCTTAAATATGTACAAAGTTACAAAAAAAAAGCCGACCAATATTTTTTGTCGGCTTACTCAACAATAATGAATCAATCTAAACAACTATTACCTAAAAATATATTTTTCTACGCGTCCTTCGGGGCTGACAATTTCGATTGTATAGCGTTGGTTATCGAGTTGGTCTAACATACTTGTAATATCGTCAACAGAATGAATATCGGCATCGTTGATTTTGGTGATAATATAGCCCGGTGTTATGCCATTCTGATACAGCAATCTGTTATTAACTCTGTCGATATAAACACCATTCGATACGCCATATTTTTTCAGAATCTTTTGAGCTACATTTTTAACCGACAAACCCAAGCTTTTTAAGTAGGCGGCATTATTTTTTCTCAGGATAGTATTAATTCTTTCTTGTTCGCCGTCTCTTAGCACAATTACTTCTATTTTGTCTCCCGGACGCTTGCTACGCAAATAACCTAACAAATCTGCCATTGTAGCTACTTTTACATCATCAATTTTAATGATAATATCACCAATTTGAAGTGTCGATTGTTCATCTTCATTATCTTCAACACCATAGATGTAAACTCCTTCGGAAGTGTCAATATTAAGTTTTTTGGCAATATCATCATTGAGTTCGGCGGCTTTGATACCCAAAACTCCTTTTTGAATGCTTCCGTATTCCAAAATATCATCTACTATTTTTTTTACCACATTCGAAGGAATAGCAAATGAGTAACCGATAAATGAGCCATTCATAGAAAAAATCATTGTGTTAATACCGATTAATTCTCCTGAGGCATTAAGCAAAGCGCCACCGCTGTTACCCGGATTGACAGCGGCATCGGTTTGGATAAAATTATCAATACGTTTATTGCCTTTCAGGTCACGAGCTTTTGCGCTAACTATTCCGGCGGTTACCGTTGTACCTATATTATACGGATTGCCAATGGCTAAAACCCATTCGCCCAACGACAAACGATCGGAATTTCCGAAAGTCATATAAGGTAAATCTGTGGCGTCTATTTTAATAATTGCGATATCAGAATTGGGGTCAGTGCCAATGAGTTCGGCAGTATAAGTTTTGTTGTTATCAAGCGTAACGGACAATTCGCTGGCACCCTTAATCACGTGATTATTGGTTACAATATAGCCGTCGGGCGAAATAATAACACCTGAGCCTGTACCTTCTTGTTTTTGTACTTGTGCACGATTATAACCATAATAATACGGATAAAACTGTTGCACAAAACGCGTATTGCGTACGTGTACAACTGCCGATTTGGCGTGTTTTACTACATTTTTAAAATTAGGCAAAGACTTATTCATTATAGCCTCAGCAGAATTTGCTGTGTTAATCAAATGAGAAAAAGTTGTTGTATCACTAACCACTTTTTCTATATTTTTCGCTTCATTCTTCTGCGTGTTTTTAAGCACAAAAGTATAAGCAATTAGTGTAAAAACAGAACTAAGAATGGCTACTAAGATTATGCCTGTATATTTTTTCATCGAATAAAATTTTGTAGGTTATTGATAATTTCTCTACCAAAATTATTCCAATTTCATAAAATGTCAGTATCTTTAACGCAAAATTAACGGCATTTTTAACTACTTTTTAACACTAACAGCTTATTTGTCAGTTATTAATGCAAAAGCAAGTATCAAATGAGTAATTCTGTCATACAATTAAGAGCCTTGGAACCCGATGATATCCATTTTTTATTCGATTTGGAAAACGATATGGATTTATGGCATCTCAGTCATACCCAACAGCCTTTTTCAAAGCATTTGTTAAGGCAGTACATCAAGGAAGCAGACCGCGATATTTACGAAGCAAAACAATTTAGATTTGCTATTGAGTTGCTTGAAAAAAAACAAGTCATCGGCTTTGTAGATTTATTTGATTTTGACCCTAAAAACAGTAGAGCAGGCATTGGAATTATCATCAAAAACGAAACAGACAGAAACAAAGGATACGGCAAAATTGCTTTGCAGAAAATTATAGATTACGGTTTTAATATTTTATATTTGCATCAGCTTTATGCCAATATTTCGGTTTCAAATACGGCAAGTATCAAACTATTTGAAAATGCCGGTTTTATGTTGATTGGAAACAAAAAAGATTGGCATTTTACCGGAAAAACTTTTGAAGATGAATTATTATTTCAACTGATAAAAAAGGAATAGAATGAAGAAAACATACATATATATAATAGGTATCATTTTTTTAGCAGGACTATTTACGGCATATTATGTTTATAATGCCATATATGCACCAAACATTAAGGTCGAAAAAAACACTTATATTGATGTGCCTAAACAAACATCTTTTAAGGAATTGCAAAAAATACTGTCTCCTTACTTATCTGATCAAAACAGTTTTGCATTGGCAAGTAAAATCAAACGATTTAGCAAAGCACGCGCCGGCAGGTATTTATTGACCAACAAAATGTCTAACAATCAGCTAATTAACGATTTGCGAATTGGAAAGCAGGTGGAAATTAAAGTCACTTTTAATAATCAAAATTCATTAGAAGACTTAGCAGAAGCCATTAGTAAACAAATTGCCCCAACAAAAGAAGAGTTGCTTGATGCAATGTCTGATAAAACATTTTTAAACAAAAACGGTTTTGATAAAAAAACTGCATTATTGATGTATTTGCCAAACACATATAGAATGTATTACAATACTTCGGCAGAGCAGTTTAGAAAAAAGATGTTGCAACATTATCATATATTTTGGAATAACGAACGAGTTGCCAAAGCAAAAAAACAAAACTTAACACCTGTTAAAGCAGGTATTTTAGCATCTATTATCCAAAAAGAATCGACCAAACTAAGCGAATTGCCACGTATTGCCGGCGTTTATTTAAACAGATTGAAAGCACATATGTTATTGCAAGCGGACCCAACGGTTGTATATGCCTACAAACAAAAATATGGTAAAAATTTAGTAATCAAAAGAGTGTTAAACAAACATAAAGCCGTTGACTCACCCTACAATACATACAAATATGCCGGATTGCCACCCGGACAAATTTGTATGCCGGACATCCGCTCGATTGAAGCGGTTATAAACCCCGAGCAACATAAGTATTATTATTTTGTTGCTAATTTCAGCAAACCGGGCTATCATACGTTTAGCAAAAGTTTAAGCGAACACAACCAACACGCCAATTCTTATCATCGTGCCTTAAATAAACAAAAGATTTATCATTAAAAAAAGCCTTGTCAAAAACAAGGCTTACAAAATAGATTTGTTTCTTAATTAATTTTTTGTGCCGGAGAACTCAATTTCTTCGGTATCAACATCTAAATTTGTACCGGTTACATTTATTCGGGCAGTATCACCATTTGAATCTTTTCCCACAAATTGACCATCAGTTGATTCTTCTAATGATGTAATGGTAACAGTCTCCGATCCTGATTGGATTTTACAAGACTCACAAGAAAGTTTTGTTAAACGAACTGTCATAATACCCGGCACTGATACATCATTAATTTTTCCGGTACCACTATAAGTTCCATTATAAGAATCTTGAAAGCAACTTGTCTTTTTAACATCTTCTTTTGAACATGAAGATAAGGCAAAAACGCCAATAAATAATAATAAGATAATTTTTTTCATCGTACTTGTTTTTTTTGTTTCGGCAAAAATAACACTTTTTTAATTAGCGACCAAAAAAAACATATTGCTAAAATATTCTTAAAAAAACAGGCATTTATTTGCATATTAAAAATAAGGTATTATCTTTGCGCCGTTAATTTTGCGAATTATGCAATATCTATTGCATGCGATTTCGGTCAAATTTGCAAGAAAAAGCATATATGATAAATAAAACAAGAACAATTGCCGGCATTGCATTTATCGGACTGCTAATAGTAATGATAAACTTTGCAAACAACACACTTGACAACAACACAATTAGCATTGTCAAGATTGAAAGACCTCAAACAAAACATTCGTTTGTACCTACCAAAGAAGCATTTAATAAGCACGTTGCATACAAAAATACACACAGAGTTCCCTTTGTAGAAAAAGACTTTGTTGGTTTTAAAGAAGCTTTAGCCTTTAAAGAATCGCAAGGAAGATATTCGTTGGTGAATACTTTGGGTTATATGGGCAAATACCAATTTGGCAAAACTACATTACGCGGGTTAAAAGTAAATCCTAAAAACTTTTTAAAAGACCCTATTCTACAAGAAAAAACCTTTGTTGCTTACTTAGAATACAACAAATATATTCTTCGTAAAGAAATTAAAAGATTTGACGGCAAATGGATTGCAGGTATAAAAATTACAGAGTCCGGCATTCTGGCTGCTGCACATTTAGGTGGTGCAGGTGCTGTACAAAAATTCTTATGGTCTGCCGGAAATAATGTTATGAAAGATGCTTACGGAACAAGTATCAGACATTATTTAAAGAAATTTTCAGGTTATGATTTGAGCAATATTAGTGCTCATAAAAATCCAAGAGTAAAATAAGTGAATTTTAGTTAGTAATTGCATTTTTTATAAATGTAAGCATAAATAAGCCCGAGCAATGCTCGGGCTTATCATTTT
>CAZSBI010000207.1:0-11948 GCA_964604735.1 uncultured Flavobacteriaceae bacterium
TCATTAAAATATTGGCAAAAATCTTATGTCATAGCGCGGAGAGTCAGATAATTATCAATAATATCAAATAATACCCATCATTTCTGACACAGCTTGCATTGATATAGCTGCGGCTAAGGCAGCAACTGTACCTACAACATATCCGACAACGGCAAGCATTACACCTACGCTTGCCAAAGCAGGATGAAATTCGGCCGCTACAATTGGAGCAGATGCAGCACCACCTACATTTGCTTGGCTGCCTACGGCTAAGAAAAAGTAAGGTGCTCTAATGAGTTTTGCTACTAAAATAAGTAGCAGTGCATGAATTAGCATCCAAATTATTCCAATAGCAATTAGCCCCGGATTTTCGAGTGTTTCCATCAAATCAATTTTCATTCCGATAGATGCTACTAATATATAAATGAATAAACTACCTAATTTTGAAGCGCCAATACCTTCATAATTTTTAATTTTAGTGAAAGAAAATGCTATACCAAACATTGTAGCCAAACTAATCAACCAGAAAAATTGACTCCCAAAGGATGATAAAGCAGAGCTTTTATCGGCAATCCAGCTAATATTTTCTTTCAAAAATGTCGAAATAATATTTGCACCGCCAAAAGATAAGCCAACCGCTAAAAATGTAATACCTAACAAAACGACATAGTCGGTTAATGTGGGTATGCGTTGCACTTTTTTGGCAAATTTAATTACTTTTTCTTTGAGTTCTTCTATGGCCGAAGTGTCTGCTTTTAGCCATTGGTCAATTTTTGCTTTCTTTCCAATACCAATTAAGAGTGTAGCCATCCAAAGGTTAGCTACTAGAATATCAACTAGTACAGTAGCGCCATATTTCTCTTGGTTATATTGAAAAATTTCTAACATAGCAGACTGATTTGCGCTACCACCAATCCAACTGCCTGCCAATGTTGATAATCCTCGCCAAAGTGCATCAAGTCCTGTGCCTGCAACAGTTTCAGGAGAAATGCTGCCTACTATAAATAGTGCAATTGGAGCGCCAATGACAATCCCCACAGTGCCGGTGAAAAACATAATTAAAGCTTTTGGTCCTAATCTGAAAACAGCTTTCAAATCAATGCTTAGAGTCATTAAAATAAGTGATGCAGGCAGTAATACTCTGCTAGCAATATAGTAAATATTTGAACTGTGTTTAACAGTTACACCATTTTCGATAGTTTCCCAATGACTGGAAATAATATGAAAAGAAGATAAAACAGCCGGCAAAAGATAAGCTAGCAATAAAGCAGGAACAATTTTGTAAAATTTTTCCCAAAAACCGCCTTTTATTGAGCTAGTATAGAAAACAAATGCTAATAGTCCCATTAGCAAACCAAAAACAATAATATCATTGGTAATTAAGGGTGAAGTGTCAGTCAATTTGTTAGCTATTTCATTCATTTTGGTATATATTTTGTTCAAATGCAAAGATAAGTAAATATTTTTGTTAATTTTTTTGGTGAAATTAACAAGTATTGCTACCTTTGATTAACAATTGATGTAAAGATAGATTAAAAAATAATGAAAATTGTCATATTATATATTTGATAATAACACTATCTTTACGTATGAAATATTTATTAATGCAATTAAACCATAAATTATGAAACGCATACTTACACTATTTTTTATTACCAACATATTTTTTGTTTTTGGACAAAACAGCCGGATGATAATCCCTTCGGAGTTAACACAAAGCACATTGTCAGAAATGCAAGAAATGGGTATGCAGTTAAGTGCAGAAGATATTTTTAGTTCACAAAAACCTTCAATGAATGATGCAGTTGTTCAGTTTAACGGTGGTTGTACAGGCGAGATTGTATCCGCTACGGGTTTGTTGTTTACCAATCATCACTGCGGCTATGGAGCTATCCAATCGCATTCAACATTTGAACACAATTACATAAAAGATGGTTTTTGGGCTATGTCAAACGAAGAAGAATTACCCAATCCCGGTATGTATGTTACTTTTGTACGAGATATTCAGGAGGTAACAAATCAAGTATTAGAAGGCGTTTCAAACGATATGGACGATAATATCAAAAAATCAATTATTCAGAAAAATATCAATAAATTACAAAAGACACTTCCAAAAAAAGATTGGCAAGAAATAGAAATCAGATCATTTTATGCCGGCAACAAATATTTTGCTTTTACCAATGAAAATTACTACGATATTAGACTGGTAGGTGCACCGCCATCTTCAATCGGTAAATTTGGAGCAGATACAGATAACTGGATGTGGCCCAGACATTCGGGAGATTTTTCTATTTTTAGAATCTATGCCGATAAAAATAATCGACCTGCAAAATACAGCAAAGATAACGTGCCGTATAAAACAGACAAATTTTTCAAAATATCTATTAAACCAATGCAACCCGGAGAATTCTTTTTAGTTTATGGATTTCCCGGAAGAACAAATGAATATTTACCGGCAGTTGCTGTCGAAAAGAAAGTAAATATTATCAATCCGGCACGCATCGAAACACGCAAAATAGCACTTGATGTAATGGATAAGTATATGCAAAAGAACGATACAATCAAACTAAAATACACTGCAAAATTTGCCCGAATTGCCAATTATTGGAAAAAATGGATTGGCGAAAGTCAAGGCATCAACAAAACAAAGGCAGTTAAAAAGAAACAAGCCTTTGAGCAAGAATTTATTAAGAAAATAAAAGAAAAAGGATTAGATAAATCGTATCTTGGTATTTTTGAAGAATTTAAAAATCTGTATGCTAAAAATGTTGATGCAGAGTTGGCGCGTAATTATTTTATCGAAATAGCATACTTGAACAATGATTTGCTAAAAAGAGCTTTTAACATATACAGATTACACAATACATACGAACAAAAAGGAAAAGAGGCTTTTAAAAACAATAGAGAAAAATATCAAAATCAAGTGTCGGGTAGTTTCAAAAATTATGATGCACAAGTCGATAAAGATTTATTTATTGCTTTGATAAAATTGTATATGGCAAAGATGCCTGATAAATATTTGGATAATTCTTTCAAAAAAATGAATGTAGAAGAATTAGCTCAAAAAATATACGACGCTTCAGTATTAAATGATCAAGAAGAACTAAGTAAACTGTATCAAAAGAATCCAAGAAAATTTGTAAAAATCATTTCGGTTGATCCCGGATATCAATTTGCCAAAAAATTAATAAATACATATTACAAACAAATTGCTCCTGATTATAATGCAATAAATTCACAAATCAATCAATTGCAAAAAAAATATATGAGAGGAATAATTGCAACATCTAACGTATTGCCTTATCCCGATGCAAATGGTACATTGAGAATAAGCTATGGCGTTGTGCAAGGTTACGAACCGCGTGATGCGGTAATGTATTTCCCAACATCAACTCTCAAAGGAGTTATGGAAAAATATATTCCCGGTGATTATGAATTTGATGTAGATAAGAAATTAATAGATTTATACAATAAAAAAGATTACAAACCCTACTCAAAAACAGGATTTATGCCTGTTAACTTCCTCGGAAGTGCTCATACCACAGGAGGTAACTCCGGCAGTCCTTCAATAAATAAAGAAGGAGACCTAATTGGCATAAACTTTGATAGAGTATGGGAGGGAACAATGAGCGACCTGTATTACGACAAACAAATAAGTCGAAATATAATGGTTGATATTAGATATGTTCTTTTTATTATCGACAAATTAGGAGATGATAAAAGACTAATTAAAGAATTAACGATTGTAAAATAAAAAAAAGTAAAGTGATGAAAAACAAGGTTCAAAAAAAACACAACAACAACCGAAATTTATATAGAATAGTTTTACTGATATTAATAGTGTTTAATTTTGGTACCGCATCGGCACAAAAGATATCGTTATTTGGATTAGGAAAAAAAATGATTGAAATAGCAAAATCTGATACGCCCGAAAAAGTCTTAGATTTGGTAAATGTAGGTGAAGACTTGGATAAAAAGGCAGCGATATTAGAATCTTTTTTGACTACAAAAACAACAATGGAAAATTTAGACAATATAAAAAACTATAAACTATTTAATGTAATAAAAGAAAATGATAGTTTGGTATATTTTCTAATAAAAAATAACAAAAAATTCTATGTGGTTTCCAGCATACTAAATGCGAGAAATCAAATAGTGGGAAAATTCAAATATGTTAAATCAAAAATCTCTAAGAAACTGGAAGCAGGCGAAAAAGTGTACAAATCGAGATGTTACTCTTGTCACGGCATCAATGGCAGAGGTGGATTAGGACCAAATTTAACAGACCATTATTGTAAATTTGTTCATACCGATAAAGATATGATAGATATTATTGCCAATGGAAAAAAAGGAACCATGATGATAGCATACAAAACATATCTAAGCCCCGAAGAAATAGAAGCCGTAGCTACTTATGTCAAATCATTACGTGGTATAGAAGTAAAAAATGGCAAGTCAGCTGAGGGGAAAATTGATAATCCAAATCTAAAAATATTCAATAAATAGACAAAAAACATAAAAAAAATAAATATTTAATAAAAAATTAATACTTTTGCAAACATTTAAAATTAAAACAGATATGAAACTTAAAAATTATTTTTTAGCAATTGCGCTTATTTTACTAGCACAAAATGTAAGTGCACAAATCAACAATTTAGATGATTTTATTGTCAAAACAGAAGAACTTAGAATGTTAACACAAAGAGTGTCCAAGAATTATATAATGAATGGCGTTTTGACGAACAAAACTGTTTATGGTAAAAAATTAGAAAAAGACAAAACTCTTTTTAACGAAATAATGTTAAGTCTTACTGAAAAAGCTCCCAATGATGAGATTGAAATTGAATTGCAGAAACTTAGTATGTCTTGGATGTTTATGAACAACATTTTGAAGAAAAAATATGATGCTAATGCCGCTGCTAAAATCTTGAACTATGCCGAAAAAATGGAAGAGGAGATAAAGGAAATATCTGAAATGGTTTCAAAGTTAAGTAAATTAAAATCTGTAAAATTGTTACGTGTAAGTTCAACCGGTAGAATGTTATCGCAAAAAATATTACTATACTACATAGCTAACAGATTAAAAATTAAGAGTAAAGTTATTCCCGAAAGATTTGATAAAGCCAAGAGAGATATGTATGAGATCATTAATTTATTAACTGACTATGCTAGTAATGATCCGGATTTAAAAACAGATGAGGCTATAGCTATGTATATGGATATGATCAAAGACGGTTATGACAAAATTAGAAAAGGATTAACACTTAAAGGAAAAGTACATCCGGTTTCAGCAAATATGCTATCTGAGCAAATGACTAATAATTTTGATTTATTAACGCAGATGATTTATTCAAGATTCAACAACTAAACCTTTAAAACAACCAAAATAACCAAAACAACTATGTATAAATCAAAAATAGTAGGCTTAGGAAAGTACGTTCCGGACAATGTTGTAGTCAATGAAGAATTGACAAAATATATGGATACAAACGATGCATGGATAAGAGAACGTACAGGAATTGAAGAAAGACGCTGGGCAGTGCCGGGTGACGGCAACACTACTGCAACAATGGGGACAGCAGCCGCAAAAATTGCCTTAGAAAGAGCCGGATTAACACCCAAAGATGTTGATTTTATAGTTTTCGCAACTCTTAGCCCCGATCATTATTTTCCGGGTTCAGGTGTCTTAGTGCAAGAACAATTAGGTTGCGATACAATAGGCGCACTCGACGTGCGTAACCAATGCTCCGGATTTGTATATGCATTGACCGTAGCCGACCAATTTATTAAAACCGGTATGTATAAAACCGTTTTAGTCATTGGTTCAGAATTACAATCATCCGGAATGGATTTGTCAACTCGTGGTCGTGGTATCTCAGTAATATTTGGCGACGGTGCAGGTGCAGTAGTACTTACTCGTAGCGATGATGAAAGTGGTATTTTGGCAAACAATCTTCACTCAGAAGGAAAATATTCAAAAGAATTATCAGTGCTAGCCCCCGGATGCCTTAACTCGCCTGTAAAATTAGCAGAAAATTGGGATAAAGACGACTTGTCCTATATGCCATATATGAACGGAAACTTTGTGTTTAAACACGCAGTAACCCGTTTTCCGGAAGCAATTCTCGAAGGATTGGCGGAACTTGATTTAACACCGCAAGATATCGACTTGCTAATTCCACATCAAGCAAATCTTCGTATTTCACAGTTTATTCAACGTCGTCTTAAAATGAAAGATGAACAAATAATGAATAATATTCAAAAATACGGAAACACAACAGCAGCATCTATCCCAATTGCATTAACCGAAGCTTGGGAACAAGGTAGAATCAAAAAAGGTGACTTGGTTGTAATGGCTGCATTTGGTAGCGGATTTACTTGGGGCGCCAATATTTTAAGATTCTAAAATAAAAAATATCTGTTTATACAAAATCCTGCGAAATATTTCGTGGGATTTTTTCTTATATATATAATGTATAAAATTAAACAATTATTACTAAATTTGTCAAATTGAAAAACATAAACAAATTATGAAAAATATATTTATCGCCCTTTCGTTATTGCTAGTTCTTAGCGCTTGTAACGAGAACAATAAACAAAGAGAGGCAAAAAATCAAAACGAAACAGTAGTTGACAAGAAAATGAATGAAAAAGTTAATGAAATGCAACAAAAAATTGACCAATATGTTAAAGTAAAGTTGACTACGGATATGTCATTGCTTTCTGAAAACGAAAAGAAAATGTTGCCGCATTTGATTAAAGCGGTTCAATATATGGATCCGGCTTTTTGGGAACAAACTTACGGTGATAAAAACGAGATTTTAAGCAAAGCAAAAAATGACTTAGAAAAACAATATATAGAAATCAATTATGGACCTTGGGATAGAATGCAAGATAATGAAGCATTTATCAATGGTGTAGGAGAGAAGTTTGCCGGTGCCAATTTCTACCCCAATGATATGACAAAAGAGGAGTTCGAAAAAGCTGATTTACCCGACAAAACAAGTCAATATACTTTGCTTAGACGTAATACTGAGGGTAAATTATACACCATTCCCTATCATATTGCCTTCGAAAAATACATGCAAGCAGCAAGCGATGAGCTTTTAATGGCATCTAAATATGCCGACAATAAAATGTTTAAAAAGTACTTGGAACTAAGAGCAAAAGCCCTTTTAGACGACGATTACCTAGCCGGCGATATGCACTGGATGGATATGAAAGACAATCATATCGATATTGTAATTGGCCCCATCGAAAACTACGAAGACCAATTATATAACTATAAAACGGGTTACGAAGGAAACGTACTGATTAAAGATATGGAATGGAGTCAAAAATTGGCAAAATTCATTAAGTTTTTACCCGAATTGCAACAAAATTTACCTGTCGAAGCAAAATATAAACAAGAAAAACCGGGAACTCGTTCAGACCTAAATGCCTATGACGTAGTGTATTATTCCGGCGAAGCTAATACAGGTGGTAAAACTATTGCCATTAATTTACCTAACGACGAAAGAGTGCAACTCAAAAAAGGTACTCGCCGTTTACAACTCAAAAATGTAATGAAAGCTAAGTTTGACAAAATTTTAGTGCCCATTGCCAATATGATTATCACACCCTCACAACGAAAATACATCAAGTTCGATGCGTTTTTTGCCAATACAATGTTTCACGAAGTTGCACACGGATTGGGTATAAAAAACACAATAAACGGTAAAGGACGCGCACGTGCCGCACTCAAAGAGCATTATTCGGCAATAGAAGAGGGTAAAGCCGATATTTTAGGCTTATTTATGGTGCAACAACTTCATAACAAAGGCGAATTGTCAGGCGATATGAAAGAATATATGACAACATTTATGGCAAGTATATTCCGTTCTATTCGTTTTGGTGCTGCCGATGCACACGGTGTTGCCAATATGATTCGGTTCAATTATTTTAAAGAAAAAGGCGCTTTTACCAGAAACGAAGATGGTACCTATACAGTTGATTTTGATAAAATGGATGAAGCAATGAAAAGCCTTTCAGCATTAATTTTAAAATTACAAGGCGATGGCGACTACGAAGGTGTTGCTAAGCTGATAAAAGAGAAAGGAATTGTACCTCAACAACTTAAAGAGGATTTGCAAGGATTAAATGATGCTAAAATTCCGGTTGATATTATTTTTGAACAAGGTGTTAAAGTTTTAGGTTTAGAATAATTTATTTATGACGGCTATACTCAAAAGAGAACTCATACAATTTTTCACATCACCCATCGGCTATATTGCAATGGGAATGTTTTTCTTGTTGAATTCGTTATTTTTATGGATAATCGAAGGAAATTATAATATTCCTAACAATCAATTTGCCGATTTAAGTCCATTTTTCAATTTAGCTCCGTGGATTCTCATTTTTGTAATTGCAGCTGTCAGTATGCGAAGCTTTTCCGAAGAATTTAAATCCGGAAGCATCGAAACGCTCATAACCAAACCTATCAAATTACGTGATATCGTTTGGGGCAAATTTATGTCCGTCTGGGGTATCGGTAAGATTATTTTATTTCCGACACTAATCTATGTATTTTCTGTTCAGGCACTCACACTCGAATCGCAGCATTTGGATTGGGGCGTAGTCATTAGCGGTTATTTGGGATTGGCATTGCTTATCGGGGCATTTGCATCAATGGGTATTTTTGCCTCGCTTTTGTTTAGCAATCAAGTCAATGCGTTTTTGGTCGGACTCTTATTGATGTTTTTATTTTATTTCGGGTTCGAAGGCATAGGCAATTTTAATTTATTTGGCGGTTTAGATGTTTTTATGCAAAATTTGAGTTTAGAAACACATTTTCAAAATATGTTAAAAGGCTTGCTCAAATTGTCCGATGTAATATATATTTTAAGCATTACAGCCTTGTTTGTGCTAGGAAGTATTGCCGTTTTAAAACGTAAAATGCAGTAATGAAAAACTATAAAAACATATTATTATTTGCTGTCGGATTATTGTTTCTGAATCTGCTTGTCAATCGTTTTGATGTCAAGTTAGACTTGACAGAAGAGGCGCGTTTTACTTTGTCCGATGCTTCAAAAAATGTAATAAATACAGTAGAAGAACCTGTGCAAGTGATGGTTTTTTTAGAAGGTGATTTCCCCGCTTATTTTAAAAGACTACGAAATGAAACCGAAAATTTATTACAAGATTTTAATGCCGAAAACAGCAAAGTAGATTACGCATTTATCAATCCTTTGCTCAAAGACGACGATTATATAAAGTCACTAACCGAAAAAGGCTTGCAGGCTTCGCAGATTTCTGTGCAAAAGTCAGGAAAGTTAGAACAAATTTTAGTTTTTCCTTGGGCTATTGTCAAACAAGGCGCTAAGGAAATACCGGTGTCACTGCTTAGCCAAAGTTATGCTAAAACTCCCGAAGAACAAGTTGAAAAGAGTATCGAAAACCTCGAATATGTATTAACAAATGCTATCAACGAAATTCAGCAGAAAAAATCGCAAAAAATAGCAGTTATCAAAGGCAACGGTGAGCTAGACGACCTGCATCTTGCCGATTTTCTGATGACTTTGGGAAAAAAATATCGTTTGGCAAAATTTACACTCGATAGTTTAGAAAGTAACCCAATCAAAACTATTAGCGACTTACAAGATTACAACTTGGCTATTATTGCAAAACCCACGCAAAAATTTAGCGATAAAGAAAAATTTGCCCTTGACCAATTTTTGATGAATGGCGGAAAAACCTTGTGGTTGATTGATGCTGTCAAGGCGCATAAAGATACCTTGATGTATCGCGGCAAGACTTACGCGCTTAATGCCGAACTCAATTTAACAGATATGTTTTTTGCTTATGGAATCCGCATCAATCCGACTCTGGTCAAAGATGTTTTTGCCGCACCGGTTACGCTAAAAGTTGGACAAACGGGAAACAAACCTCAATTTGAACAAATGCCGTGGCTGTATAGCCCCTTGGCACAACCCAACCCAAAACACCCGATTGGCAAAAACTTGGATATGGTTATGATGGACTTTGTCAGTCCTATCGAATTGCTCAAAAATAAAACACCCAAAACGGTAATATTAAGCAGTTCGCCCAAAACCCAATTGATTGGCGTGCCGGTCGAGATAAATTTTGACGAAATAGGTAATAAGCCCAATATAAATGAGTTTATGGCAGGCATTCAGAACTTTGGCGTGCTGATTGAAGGCAATTTTAAATCGGCATTTAATCATCGTCTAAAACCTGTCGAAATTAAGAATGTAAAAGAAAATGGAAAATCGGCAATGATTGTTGTTTCTGATGGCGATATCATTAAAAATCAGATAGATAAAGGAAAGCCTTTGGCTTTGGGATTTGATAAATGGAGTAAAATGCAATACGATAACAAACAATTTTTGCTCAATGCCGTTGACTATTTAATGGACAGTTCCGGCGTGATTAGCCTAAAAAACAAAGAAGTAAAACTAAAATTACTGGACAAAAACAAAATCATTGCAGATTTGTCCAAATGGCAAATGATTAATACAGTAATACCGCTTATCATAATGGCAATTTTCGGCTTTGCCGTGAATATGTATCGCAAGAAAAAATATGGCAAATTTTAGCAAATTACTCAGTTATATTTGGCCTCAAACCCGTAAATCGCCTTCTGATTTTAGTGGAGAATTAGAAATTACCTTATTTCGAGGCAAAAAAGTTTTAGACACTCAAAACGCCAATTATTCCTACGGCTCATTGCAGAAAATATTAGAAAAAGCTTTGCAAAATATCGATTTATCTGCAACTAAAAATATTTTGTTGTTGGGAATGGGAGCGGGGAGTGTCATTAAATCCTTGCGACAAAAATTTGCTTTTCAGGCACATATTGATGCTGTCGAAATAGACGCTAAAATCATAGCTTTGGCAGCTCGCGAATTTGATGTTGTTGCTACTGAAAATACTAAGATAATCAATGATGATGCTTATTCGTTTTTGCAGAAAAATAAGCAAGAATACGATCTTATTATTATTGATATTTTTATCGATACCAAAGTGCCCGAACAATTTTACAGCGTCGAATTTGCCCAATTAATAGAGCGGCATTTATCTTCAAAGGCAAGCATTATTTTCAATTTAGGAATGACTTTCGATACCAATAAAAATGTGACAAAATTTGTGCAATATTTTGAACAAAAAGCCTTTTTTATCAATATTTTGAAAAAAGTTGAACGATTTAATACCGTTTTAATAGCCCAAGCGAAGTAATTTTTTATATTTACACAAAATATTTCAATATGCAACAATATTTAGACCTGCTCAATCATATTATGGAAAATGGTGTTGACAAAGGCGATCGCACCGGCACCGGTACACGAAGTGTATTCGGATATCAAATGCGCTTCGATTTACAAGAGGGTTTTCCGATGGTTACAACCAAAAAATTGCATTTAAAATCAATCATTTACGAATTGCTTTGGTTACTGTCCGGTGATACAAATATTAAATATCTCAAAGACAACGGCGTTAGAATTTGGAACGAATGGGCAGACGAAAATGGCGACTTAGGTCCTGTTTACGGTGCGCAATGGCGCAATTGGAATAATGACGGAATAGACCAAATAGCACAAATTGTTGATAGTTTAAAAAACAATCCGAACAATCGCCGAATGATGGTGTCCGCTTGGAATCCTTCGGTAATGCCTGATACAAGTATCAGCTTTGCTGAGAATGTTGCCAATGGCAAAGCCGCTTTACCGCCTTGTCACGCATTTTTTCAATTTTATGTAGCCAATGGCAAGCTGTCTTGTCAGATGTATCAACGCAGCGCCGACTCGTTTTTGGGCGTTCCCTTTAATATTGCTTCGTATGCATTGCTAACTATGATGATGGCACAGGTAACCGGATTACAACCGGGCGAATTTATCCATACTTTTGGTGATGTACATATCTATAAAAATCATTTTGAACAAGTAAAACTACAACTCACACGCAGCCCTAAA
>CAZSBI010000208.1:0-8363 GCA_964604735.1 uncultured Flavobacteriaceae bacterium
CCGAATTAACTTTTGTTTTTGAAACAGTCGATATGCCCAAAAAGGTAATGAATTATGATGCGCAATGCCAATTAATCAAAACAGTTTTTGTGGCACATAACGGCGTATTCAGAATGAGCGCTGATATGGAAGATTTGGTAGAAACCTCAAATAATGTTGCAAGTATTAATGTAGCAGAAGGTAAAATTCAAATTGATAATCTTACACGTTCAAGTGTCGAAAGTACCAAAACCGATTTGGCAAATAATTTAAAAAGCGCATACGAGTTAGGCGGATTTGAAGTGTCGTTGACAGGTTCTTATCCGGGCTGGAAACCTAATCCGAAAGCAGAAATTTTGGCTGTTATGACCGATTTATATACCAAAATGTACAATGAAGCACCCAAAGTAGTAGCTTGTCACGCCGGATTGGAGTGTGGTATTATCAAGTCACATTATCCTGATATGGAAATGATTTCCTTCGGACCAACTATTACAGGAGCACACTCTCCGGACGAAAGAGTAAATATCAAATCAGTACAGAAATTCTGGGAATATTTGAAAGAAACTCTGAAAAATGTTCCTAATAAATAATTAATAATCAACATTTTAGAAAAATTGACAAAAAACAATGGACAAACAAATATTTGATTTAATCAATCAAGAAAAAATAAGACAAACAGAAGGATTAGAACTTATTGCTTCCGAAAATTATGTCAGCGATGAGGTAATGGCGGCAATGGGTTCGGTTTTAACTAACAAATACGCCGAAGGCTACCCGGGCAAACGTTACTATGGTGGCTGTGAAGTAGTTGACGAAGTAGAACAATTGGCAATTGACCGTGCCAAAGAATTATTTGGCGCCGAATATGTCAATGTACAACCACATTCCGGTTCACAAGCCAATGCAGCAGTATATTTTGCTTTGTTACAACCCGGCGATACCATTATGGGTTTCGATTTATCGCACGGCGGTCACTTAACTCACGGCTCGCCTGTCAATTTCTCAGGCAAATTGTATAAAACCGCTTTTTATGCCGTCGATGCCGAAACAGGCAGAATAGATTATGAAAAAATGCGCGAAACAGCCCTCGAAGCCAAACCAAAATTAATTGTAGCAGGCGCTTCATCTTATTCAAGAGATATGGATTTTGCCAGATTCAGAGAAATAGCAGATGAAGTAGGCGCATTATTGATGGCTGACATTTCGCACCCAAGCGGACTGATTGCCAAAGGCATTTTGTCAGACCCAATGCAATATGCACACGTAGTAACTACTACAACACATAAAACATTGCGCGGTCCACGTGGCGGAATGATATTAATGGGCAATGATTTTGAAAACCCTATGGGACTGAAAACACCCAAAGGAAAAATCAGAATGATGTCTGCCGTATTAAACTCTGCCGTATTTCCCGGAATGCAAGGCGGACCATTAGAACATGTAATTGCCGCCAAAGCAGTAGCTTTTCAAGAAGCATTGCAAGACAGCTATTTAGATTATATTATTCAAGTGCGCAAAAATGCCAAAGCAATGGCAAAAGCATTTGTCGATAGAGATTACAAAGTAATTTCCGGAGGAACAGACAATCATATGATGCTAATAGACCTTAGAAATAAAGGTGTAACCGGCAAAGAAACCGAAAAAGCCTTGGTACAAGCACATATTACAGTCAACAAAAATATGGTACCCTTTGATGATAAGTCGCCATTCGTAACTTCCGGCATACGTGTAGGAACGGCTGCCATTACCACACGTGGACTTATTGAAGAGGATATGGAAAAAATTGTTAATTTTATAGATATTATTGTCAATGACATAGAAAATGAGGAAAAAATTGCGAAAGTGAGAAAAAATGTGGCAAATTGGATGAAAAATTACCCTTTATTTGTAAAATAATTTTGTATATCAAAAAAAATTAGTACTTTTGAAACAACAAATAAAAACTATTAATTATGAGTAAATTCGATGATGTAGTAGCAAAAGCTGCTGACCAATTAAAAAAAGTAGGCATTTCTGCTGATGATTCACTATTAAGAGCAGTAGCCAAATCACAAGGACCTTCAATCTATCTAAGAGATGCTTCATTAGTATCTTGCGGTGACGATGCCGAGTTAAAAAGAGTTGAAAACAATTTTATTGTGAAAAAATTAGGCGTAACTGATGAAAAAGCAATCAAAGCAGCATTAGACAAAGCTTGTGCAACTTTTAAACCTGAAAAAATGAAATTGCGTGTAGCATTTTATTATTCAATCGTAAAAGATTTGAAAAAAGAATCAGTATTTGCTTAATTGTAAATCAGAAAATTATTAAAAATTCCGAAACATTTGTCTCGGAATTTTTTTTTGCAATAAGCTAAGTTACAAATGACTTAATGCCAAAAATAACTATGCTCCATAATGCTTCTAATTCACAAAAAATCACTACTTTTGCAAAACAATTTTTTAAATAAAAATAAAATGCAAGTAGAAAAAAAAGACTTAGGCAATTTAAGTGCACAATTGAACATAAAAATTGATGAAAAAGATTACGCCGAAAAGGTAAATCAAAAATTAAAAGAATATAAAAAGAACACTGACATGCCGGGCTTTCGCAAAGGTAAAGTACCAATGGCTTTGATTAAGAAAAAGTACGAAAGAGCATTGATTGCCGATGAGGTAAATAACCAAATGCAAGAGGCAATAAACAAACATTTGACAGAAAATAAATTGGCCATTTTGGGCTACCCTATTCCCTCAGAAGAACAAAAAGATATCGATTGGGCTACGGCAACCGAATTCGAATTTAACTACGACTTGGGTTTAGCACCCGAAATAGACGTTGATTTGTCAAAAATAGAAGGCATAAAGTCTTACACAATTACCGCCGATAAAAAAATGGTCGATAAAGAAATAGACCAAATCCAACAACAATACGGGAGTTTTTCTGACCTTGACGAAGTCAATAAAGACGCTTTTGTCTTGGGTACTTTTAGCAACGAAGAAGAAGGAATTACTGCCCAAACAACCATCAAGATGGACGACTTGACCACCAAAGCAAAAAAAGTTTTGATGGGTAAGAAAAAAGCTGATAAAGTCGTATTTTCTTCAAAAGATTTGTATAAAGACCCGCATACAATGATGCACGCCTTGCAAATTGACCACGATAAAGTACACGATTTAGATGTTGACTTAGAATTTAATATCGAAGGTGTATTCGAACTCAAACCTGCCGAAATTAACAAAGAATTGTTAACTAAAGTTTTTGGTGAAGGAAAAATAGAAGATGAAAAAGCATTGCGCAAATTTATCAAAGACGATATCGAAAAACAATTAGTACAAACCTCTGATAACGAACTACTTAATTCCGTTACAGATAAATTAATTGAAGTTGTGAAATTTGATTTACCAAAAGACTTTTTAACTCGTTGGATTGCCATAGACTCACAAGGAAAAATCAAGGACGAAGATGCCAAAGCTGAGTACGAAAAAGCAGAAAAAGGTTTGAAATATCAATTGATTGAAGAGGCAATTGCCAAAAAATATGAGATCAAAGTAGAATATGAAGATGTGATGAACTTGACCAAAGATTTATTAAAAATGCAAATGATGCAATATGGTCAAGCTTTGCCCGACGAACAACAAATTGAAGATATTGCCGTTAATGTATTAAAGAACGAAGAAGAAGTTAAACGTTTATCAGAACAAATTCTTCGCAAAAAATTAGTTGAGCTTTACAAAAAAGAAATGCCTGTCGAAAAGACAAAAATAAGCTACAACAAATATTTAGATTTAAACAAGTAATCGCTTATATATGAATAATTTAGGTAAAGATTTTAGAAAATTTGCACAAGACAAAACTCGTATTAGTAGTCTAACGCTTGACGCCTTTGAAAGCAGTATGACGCCCTATATCATAGAGGAACGTCAGATGAATGTGGCGCAAATGGATGTTTTTTCAAGATTAATGATGGATAGAATCATTTTCTTAGGTACTGCCATTGATGACCACGTTGCCAATATCTTACAAGCACAATTATTATTCTTAGAAAGCTTAGATGCAAGTAAAGATATTCAAATTTATATCAATTCACCCGGCGGAGGCGTATATGCAGGCTTGGGTATTTACGACACAATGCAATACATAAGACCCGATGTCGCCACTATTTGTACCGGCTTAGCCGCTTCAATGGGCGCCGTATTGTTGGCTGCCGGCGCAGAAGGAAAACGTGCCGCTTTACCACATTCGAGAGTCATGATTCATCAACCCTTGGGAGGCGCACAAGGACAAGCGTCTGATATCGAAATTACAGCAAGAGAAATTTTGAAACTGAAAGATGAATTGTACCAAATTTTGGCAAATCATACCGGAAAAAATATCAAAAAAATTGAAAAAGATGCCGATAGAGATTATTGGATGATTGCCGCAGAGGCTCAAAAATACGGTTTGATTGACGAAGTATTAGTAAGAAAAAGAGAAGAATAGTACAATAGCAAATATATTTTTTAGTAGAGACGAGCACTTGCTTTGTCTCTACTTGTGTGTTTATTGATAAATTTGTTTTTTGCTGCAAACAAAAAAATAAATTCGTTTAAACAAACAGCAAGTGCTTGTTAATCAGTTATTTGAATAATTCTGTATCTTGCAACAAAATAACAAAACTTGTATTGATTATTAATTAATGAAACTATTATGAGTAGAGAAAAAAAATCTTGTTCGTTTTGTGGACGCCCCGAAGAAGTAACTGATATGTTGATTTCAGGTATAGATGCTTATATCTGCGACGATTGTGTAAATCAAGCTTATGAAATTGTAAGAGCCGAATTCGCAAAGCAATATGAAAGAGAACTCGAATTGGATTTAGATAAACAAAAAAAACCAAAAGATATTTATGCATATCTGAACCAATATGTTATCGGACAAGATGAAGCCAAAAAAACCTTATCGGTAGCCGTCTATAACCATTATAAACGATTGTTTCAAGACAATGACGATGATGTTGAAATAGAAAAAAGCAACGTGATTTTAATAGGAGAAACAGGAACAGGTAAAACCTTGTTGGCACGCAGTATTGCCAAAATGCTCGATGTCCCCTTTGCAATAGTAGATGCGACTGTCTTAACCCAAGCAGGTTATGTCGGCGAAGATGTGGAAACCATTTTAACCCGTTTGTTGCAAGCGGCTAATTACGATGTGAATGGTGCCGAACAAGGCATTGTGTTCATCGATGAAATCGATAAAATCGCACGGAAAGGAGACAATCCTTCCATTACCCGCGATGTATCGGGTGAAGGGGTACAACAAGCCTTGTTAAAACTATTGGAAGGAACCATCGTTAATGTCCCACCGCAAGGCGGACGAAAACACCCCAACCAAGAATTTATCAAAGTGAATACCCAAAATATATTATTTATCGCCGGCGGTGCTTTTGCCGGTATCGACAAAATTATCAGCAAACGTATCAACGTAAAACCTTTGGGATACCAAGCCCAAAAAGAAACGCAAATAGACGAAGAAAATATCTTGCGTTACGTTATCCCTACCGACTTGCGAAAATTCGGATTAATTCCGGAAATTATCGGAAGATTACCCGTACTTACCTATCTGAACAACTTGGACAAAGAAAGCCTAAAACGAATCTTAATCGAACCGAAAAATGCCCTGCTTAAACAATATTCAAAACTCTTTGCAATAGACGGTATTCAACTGTCAGTCGAAGAGGAAGCTTTGGACTATATCGTCGATATCGCCGTTGAATATAAACTAGGCGCACGCGGCTTGCGATCACTGGTAGAAGAAACCTTAAAAGACGATATGTTTGCACTGCCCGGAACTAACAGAAAAAAATTATTAATCGATAAAAAATATGTCGAACAAAAATTGACTAAAACACTGATTTACAAAATAAAAAAAGCATCATAATGTTTTTTATAGCAAGTCAAATTGTATAAAATGCCAGAGAACAAGATTTAGATAGGAGGCTGCTAAATAATTTCAGTTGCCCTTTGCAAAATATATTTTTAAAGCCAAGCGTACACTACCGGTTTCAAGCAATAGTTTTTTGGCAGCCGGATAATCCAAACCGGTTTCGTTCATAATCATTTTGGTTCCCCTGTCAACTAATTTGGCATTGGTGAGTTGCATATCGACCATTTTATTACCTTTGACTCTGCCCAATCTGATTAAGGTAGAAGTAGAAATCATATTCAGGACTAATTTTTGCGCAGTTCCGGCTTTCATACGGCTACTTCCGGTTACAAATTCAGGTCCGACCACAACCGTTATGGGAAATTCGGCAGCTTGTTCCAACGGGCTACCCGGATTCATAGTAATACAAGCTGTAAGTGCCCCCTCCTCACGCGCTTTCAGGATGCTTGAAACAACATAGGGTGTGGTACCCGAAGCGGCAATACCTATTAATACATCTCTTGCCGAAAAATTTTTTGCCTTCAAATCTTTCCAACCTTGTGTTGTACTGTCTTCGGCTTCTTCCACGGCTTTGCGAATAGCAACATCACCACCGGCTATCAATCCGATTACCAAATCGTCCTCCACACCGAAAGTAGGCGGACATTCCGACGCATCTAAAATTCCCAATCGTCCGCTGGTACCCGCACCGATGTAAAACAAACGACCGCCTTTTTGTAATTTTTCAACAATGCGAACGACCAATTGCTCAATCTGCGGAATCGCTTTTTCTACGGCAAAAGGTACTTTTTTATCTTCATTGTTTATGTTTACCAACAAATCATAAACCGTCATATTTTCCAAATTGTTGTATAAAGAATCTTTTTCGGTTATTTTTTCAAATTTTTTTGACATAAATTTTTATTTTAAAAAAATGGAAAATCGTTGATAATACTTTTGTACCGGTTTGTCGGGGCGTTTTTTCCAAGCAGCCGGTATTCGTTTGTAAAATCCAAAATGTGCTTTGACAATAGCCCAAGTATGTTTTGGTTTTCCTTGAAACAGAAAAACAATTCCGGCAAGTCCGTCCAATATCAAACGGATAAAAATCACAGGCAGTATTAAGGATACCGGCAAATTTTTTATCAACATAAGCAAATTATTTCTAAAATTCAAATAGGTTTTAAACGGATTTTGATTGTTCAAACTGGCACCACCCAAATGATAAACCGTACTCTGCGGGATATAAATTACCTGTTGTCCGGAATGATGCAAGCGCCAACAAAAATCTATTTCCTCCTGATGAGCAAAAAAACTTTCGTCAAAACCGTTTAAACGCTCAAAATATTCTTTTTTTACGAAAAAACAAGCACCCGATGCCCAAAATATGGGTTTTCTTTGTTCATATTGACCGGTATCTTCTTCTACTGTAAACAAAAGTCTGCCATCGCAATACGGATAGCCGAACATATCGATAAATCCACCTGCGGCACCGGCATATTCAAACATTTTCTTATCTTTAAAATCTTTAATTTTAGGTTGTACGATACCGGTTTGCGGAGATTGTTCAAACTCTTTGATAACCGGCAGCAACCAATCTTTTGTTACTTCTAAATCAGAGTTTACCAAAGCATAAATATCCGCATCTATTTGCTTTAAACCACGATTGTATCCGCCGGCATATCCGTAATTGCTATCTAATTTTATTATTTTTATCGTTGGAAAATTTTGTTCCAAATAAACAACGGAATCATCACCGGAAGCATTATCAATAACATATATATCCGCCTGTTGTGAATTGGTTACGACAGATGGCAAAAATTGTTGTAATAAATCTTTTCCGTTCCAATTTAATATGACGACTGCTATCTTCATAAAACTTTATTATATGACGGTAATTCTGTCAAAAATTTGAGTTTTTTTTGTTCAAAATCAATTTGACAAATATAGTGTTTCTTCCCGTTAGTCAAAAATAAGTATGGCGCTTTTAACAACCAATTGTATTGATTGGCTTGGTCAAAAGTTTTTTGAGTAACGGATACTTCCGGGGCTTTACATTCAATCAAAATTTCCGGTTTCAATTCGCGATTAAACACGACCAAATCAAAACGTCTTTTGTTTTGATTGATTATCAATTGTTTTTCAACGGCAATCAAATTGACAGGATAATTTTTCTCATTGATTAAATAATGCAATACGTGTTGTCTCACCCATTCTTCAGGCGTTAGCAAAATATATTTTTTTCGGGCAATATCAAATATATATATTTTAGAATCTTGTTTTTTGAGTTTAAAATCGTAAGCGGGAAATTGTAATTTTTGAAACAAAACTTATATTTTTATTAGGTAAAAGTACTAAAATTTATCTAAAAACATCGGTGAACAGGCAAAAATGTAGCGTGTTTAAAAAACAAGCCGTCGTAGGATAAATTATAAAAAATCTATTTTTCAGACGACAAATTGTTGTTAGAACGGATAACTAATTCCCAAATTTAACAC
>CAZSBI010000209.1:0-7692 GCA_964604735.1 uncultured Flavobacteriaceae bacterium
AAGTTTAAAATTAGAACAAATAGGCGTGTTCAAATTGCTTGACGAATCAAGAATTGTTTACCTGCCATTGACAACCAAAAATTATTTGGCCGAAGCTTATGGTTTGTCGTCTGTTATTCGCAAGCCGCTTATTGCTACGCAAGCCAAAGAAATTAGTTTGGCGGATAAGGCTTTTGAAAAAAATAATAAGACAAGATTTAAAAAAGAACACAAACCCGTAAAACACCCCGTAGTTTATCGAAAAAAATCGAAGATTACTTGGAGTACTGTAAAATACGCCGCTATTTTTGTGGTGGGAATGGGCTTGTTTGGCAGTATTGCCAAATTGTATCAAAACCAATCGACTATGCCTGTTGAAAAGTTTCAGAAAGCTACCTTTATATTAAAACAAGATTTCCCTGTAATTACAATAGAAAAACCACAGATTAAAAAAGAGAATAAAGTTGTTTCGGTTGAAGAAACAAATCCCAATATTTTTATCATTAGCGGTGCTTTTAGAAATAAAAGAAATGCCGAAAAGAAAGTAGCGGAATTACAAAAAAACGGCTACAATGCCCAAATAATAAGACAACATAAACACAAGTTGTTTATGGTGGCTTATCAAGGATATGTACTTGAAGAAGAGGCAAGAAAAGATTTAATAAACATAAAAAAAACACAAGCGTCAGCTTGGATTTACAAGAAATAAACAACCTATTTTAATACATTATTATGAACGATTTTGACGAACAAAACAACCCAATTGATGAGCAAGATTTTTTTATAGAAAAAACTATAGAAGAAGATGAAGGTGGCAGTATGCTGAAAATAGCTATTTTAGTTCTTTTAGCATTAGCTCTACTTGTAGGCGGATATTTTTTATTCTTTTCCGGTGACGACGATGAAGCGACAGCGTCTGAGACAACCGAAGTGTCAGCCGAAGATGCAAACGCCGAAGATGAAACGACTCTGGATACAACAACAGAAAATTCTGCTGATGAAGCCACAGATGAGTCACAAGATTCAACTTCGACAGATGCAACAGAAGCGGCTAATGCGACAGATGCTCAAACAAAAGCAAATGAAAGTGCAAACGAAAGCAATGAAGTAACTTCAAATAATAAATCTACCGACTCGAACGATTATGCTAGTGCAAGTACCGACAATCACTATTTTATTGTAAGCGGTGCTTTTGGTGAAGAAGCAAATGCACAAAAGAAAGTAGATGCTCTAAAAACAGCAGGATACAATGCTCTGATTGTTGGCAAAAATACAGCAGGATTGTATATGGTTGCCTATGAAGGTTTTGCTACAATGGAGGAAGCAAAAACTAAATTAAATGAAGTTAGAACAGTTCAAGGAGACGCTTGGATTTACAAAAAATAATTTAATGACTAAATATTAAAAAAAGACGTTACCGCAAAGTAGCGTCTTTTTTTATGTTTGCTCCAAATTCTTGTTCAAAATATTTGATGATTAATTGCTTTACTTTCTCGTTATCAACTTTTGTTTGCAATTCATTTTGCAACGAAGTAACGCCTTTGTTCTTAATGCCGCAAGGAATAATATGATTAAAATAGTCTAAATCGACATCAATATTTAAAGCAAATCCGTGCATAGTTACCCAACGACTGGTTTTTACACCCATAGCGCAAATTTTACGCGCATTTTTTTTGCCCACATCTAACCAAACACCCGTCTCGCCTTCGCTGCGTTCGCCTTTGATTTGATAATGCGCCAATACTTTGATGATAACCGCTTCTAATTTTCGCATATATGACATAATTTCCAAACCAAAGTTGTCTAAATCGATGATAGGATAACCTACAATTTGTCCCGGTCCGTGATAAGTAATATCGCCTCCTCTGTTGGTTGGAATAAATTGTACTTTTTTGTCAAGCATTTCGTCATCGGACAGCAATAAATGTTCCTTTTTGCCACTCTTTCCTAAGGTATATACGTGTGGATGCTCGGTGAACAAAAAATAATTATCAGTAGTTTTTTGAACCGGATTATGTTTGTTGTCAATTTTTATTTGCTTCAAGTTTTCAAATAAACCGGTTTGTAATTCAAACGCCTCTTGATAATCAGTCAAGCCGATATCTTGTAAATATATGATACGGTTTTTCATTAGCCTATAGTAATTTTCTTTCCTAAATATTTAGGTTTTACATTAAATAATATATCCAAAAACATTTTTGTTCTTGCCAGGTATTCTCTCAACTTTACTTTCAGTCCGAAACGTCCGCCTACATCTTTGGCATTGTAGCCAATAGCCGAAATGCCATTATGCTTGGCTATGTATATAGCTCTTTCGTTATGAAATTGTTGAGAAATAATAGTAACGGCGGTCAATCCGAAAACTTCTTTGGCGCGAATAACGGAATCCAAAGTTCGAAATCCGGCAAAATCTAAGAAAATTTTTTCTTTGGGAATGCCTTTTCGTATCAATTCGGTTTTAAACGCTTCGGGTTCGTTGTAGCCTTTTTTGCTATTGTCACCACTAATTAATATGAAGTCGATTTTTCCATTTTGAAATAATTTAACCGTTGCATTGACGCGATAGATGAAATATAAATTATGTCTGCCATCTGCCAAATATTGTCCGGTTCCTAATACCAAACCAACTTTATTGTGGGGTATTTTGTCTCTATCATTGTAAGTACTATTGTGAGTATTTTTTGAAATGATGAAATTTGCAGTAATTACAAACAATAGTACAAGCAAAATGAGATATTTGACTTTAAATATTTTTTTGAATAGTTTTTTCAATGAAAATAATTTTATAACTCGTTTAATTTATCTTGTAACTGCAAAAATCGTACTTTTTTGTTTTGCTTAATCAGAATTTGTAATTTTTCACCCAAAAGTAAGGGGTAATTATTGGCAATATGTCCGATAGGAACATCAAAAATAACAGGAAAAACGTAATCTGCGCTATGTTCTAAAATGATTTCCTGATAGTTTTTGCCAAAATAAGGTGTATTTTTCGGGATATCGGTAAAATCGCCAACGATTAATGCTTTAAGCCCTTCTAATTTTCGGGCTTTTTTGAGTGCAATCATCATTCGGTCTATATTGTATAAATGTTCGCCTATATCTTCAATAAACAATATTTTTCCTTGTGTATCAATATCCAAATCAGTGCCCAAAAGGCTATACAAATTGGCAAGATTGCCACCGACTACAAGTCCTTCGATATTTTGGGTATTTTTATTAAAACTCGAAAAATTAAAATCGTAAGCAAAAGCCTTTCCGAAGAAAGCATTTTGTGTTTGTTGCAACACATTTTGGTCAATTTTGTGTCTGAATTGCACCGGCATTAAGGCGTGTAAGCTGGGTATATTTAGTTGATTGATACGATTATGCAAGACGGTAATATCAGAAAAACCAACCAATAATTTTGGATGTTCAATAAATTTTGTAAAATCAAGTTTATCAACAATACGTACCGATCCGTAACCACCGCGCAAAGCCCAAATCATTTTAATATCCGGATTGTCAAGCGCTTCTTGCAAGTCTGCCAAACGTTGCGTGTCAGTGCCGGCAAAATGTCCGTTTTGTTGTAAAGCATTCTTGCCGACTACGGATTGCAATCCCCAATCGGAAAGTATTTTTTGCGCGTTTTTTATGGCTGTATCATCGGGTATAGGCCCTGCCGGGCTTATGAGTGCTACGAAATCACTTTTTTGTACAAACATTGAATAAATTTTGTGTAAAAATACGATTTTTTGTCAAGAATGTAAACAAATATATATATGTTAATAGTCAATAAAAAAACCGTACCTTTGCCGCTTGAAAAATGCTAACAGCCAAAAGCCAACAGCTAATGGCCAACAGCTAACAGCCAAAGGCAAAAAGCTAAAAAATATATGAAATCAATCAGAAACATTGCAATTATTGCACACGTTGACCACGGTAAAACAACTTTGGTGGACAAAATTATCGGCGAAAGTCAAATTTTAGATGAACGTAAAGAGCATAAAGATTTACTGCTCGACTCTAACGACTTAGAGCGCGAAAGAGGTATTACAATCTTGTCAAAAAACGTGTCTGTTGTTTACAAAGATGTAAAAATTAATATTATTGATACACCCGGTCACGCCGATTTTGGAGGCGAAGTAGAGCGTGTATTAAAAATGGCTGACGGTGTGTTACTTTTGGTAGATGCTTTTGAAGGCGCTATGCCACAAACACGTTTTGTGTTGAGTAAAGCCATTTCGTTGGGATTAAAACCTATTGTCGTTATCAATAAAGTAGATAAAGAGAATTGTAAACCGGATGAGGTGCAAGAACAAATTTTTGACTTGATGTACAATTTAGGTGCAACCGAAGACCAATTGGATTTTCCTACGGTTTATGGTTCGGCTAAAAACGGCTGGATGAGTATTGATGGTTGGACAGAACCCACCGGAACGGTGAAACCTCTGTTAGATTCTATTATAGAACACATTCCGGAAGCTCCACATAACGAAGGACCTTTGCAAATGCAAATTACATCACTAGATTATTCGAGTTTTGTCGGTCGTATTGCTATTGGTCGTGTATTTAGAGGCGTTATTAATCAAGGAGAAGATGTTTTATTGTTGAGTAGAGAACACGCTCCAAAAAAATCGAGAGTAAAAGAATTGTTTGTGTTTACCGGACTGGGTAAAGAAAAAGTTGAGCAAGTACGCAGCGGCGATATTTGTGCCATAGTAGGTATGGACAACTTTGAAATTGGCGATACAATTGCCGATACCGAACACCCCGAAGCACTAGAACGTATAGCCATTGACGAACCTACAATGAGTATGTTATTCACTATTAATAATTCACCGTTTTTTGGCAAAGAAGGTAAATTTGTAACTTCACGTCACTTGCGCGACCGCTTGATGAAAGAAACCGAAAAAAATCTTGCGCTACGTGTCGAAAGTACCGATACGGAAGATAAATTTAACGTATTTGGACGTGGTATTCTGCATTTGTCTGTATTGATTGAAACGATGCGTCGTGAAGGTTATGAATTGCAAGTAGGCAAACCGCAAGTCTTAATTAAAGAAATTGACGGCGTAAAACACGAGCCGTACGAAACCTTAGTAATTGATGTGCCGGAAGAATATTCGGGTAAAACAATTGAACTTGTTTCTAATCGTAAAGGTGATTTGCTAGCAATGGAACCCAAAGGCGATGTAATGCATTTAGAGTTTGATATTACTTCGCGCGGATTGATTGGTTTGCGTAATAGTATTTTAACTGCGACTGCCGGAACTGCCGTGATGAATCATCGGTTTAGAGAATTTGCCCCATTCAAAGGTGAGATAGCCGAACGAAATAAAGGAGCGATTGTATCTATGGACGCCGGAAAAGTATCTGCTTATTCATTAGACCGTTTGCAAGATCGCGGACGCTTTTTTGTTGACCCGCAAGAAGATATTTATGTTGGACAGGTAGTTGGCGAAAATACGCGAGATAAAGATATTACTGCCAATCTAACCAAAGGAAAGAAAATTACAAATATGCGTGCGTCTGGTACTGATGATAGTATGAAAATTGCTCCAAAAACACAGTTTTCCTTAGAAGAAGCAATGGAGTACATCCGCGATGATGAATATTTGGAAATTACACCGCTTAGTTTGCGAATGCGTAAAATTCAATTTAGAGCTTAATGATTGGTATCAGACAGTAATTCAGGTGATTACAAAAGAGAATATTGTTTTTCTTTGAGGCTTTCTAAACATGAATAGAAAAAGCTGACAATATTGCAATAAATATTAAAAAGGCACGGATTTTGAGATGATTTTTTTATAATTAATCGAATTATTTGTAAATTGCAATAATTTTATAAAAACAACAGAAATATGACATTAGGTTTAACATTTTTATTGATGGGTATGGTTATGAGCCCTGCTTATATACTGATTGCCGTTATTGGTATAGTTGGCAAGGTAGTGCAAAGCAGACTAAAAAGCAAGTTTGACCATTATAGTAAGATAAAACTAAAAAGCGGTTATACAGGTGCACAAGTAGCGCAAATGATGCTTGACGATGCCGGTATTACCGATGTACAAGTCATTTCGACCAAAGGTTTTTTGACAGACCATTACCATCCAACCAAAAAAACTGTAAATTTAAGTGAGCCGGTTTATGCCTCGAACAGTATTGCGGCAGTAGGTGTTGCTGCACACGAATGCGGGCACGCAATACAGCATGCCAAAGGCTATCAATGGTTACAGTTGCGTTCTAAAATGGTTCCTGTGGTACAATTTTCATCATCAATAGTACAATGGATATTGATTGCCGGTATATTAATGGTCAATACTTTTCCGCAATTATTATTAGTAGGTATTGTTATTTTTGCAGCAAATGTACTATTTAGCTTTGTAACGCTTCCGGTTGAATATGACGCAAGTAACCGCGCTAAA
Organism: uncultured Flavobacteriaceae bacterium; assembly: GCA_964604735.1. Taxonomy (GTDB): domain Bacteria; phylum Bacteroidota; class Bacteroidia; order Flavobacteriales; family Flavobacteriaceae; genus WGBX01. Next base: position 6,384 of record CAZSBI010000209.1, read on the forward strand.
AAATGGTTGCTTGAAAAAAACATTGTTGACAAAGAAGAAAGCAAAGGTGTAGCCGATGCACTTAAATGGGCAGCGCGTACTTATGTAGTAGCGGCATTGAGTTCTTTGGCAACTTTACTATACTATTTAGATGTATATAACCGAAGAAGTTAATTAAATGAAACAAAATAAATAAATATTATAAACCTCAATTTTCTTTTTTGAAAGTTGAGGTTTTTCATAAAATTAAATACTATGATTATCAAACACGTTTCCGGACAAAATTCAATTCTGAATAAATTTATTACTGAAATTCGTGATAAGGATATACAGAAAGACAGCCTTAGATTTAGAACAAATATTGAAAGAATGGGTGAAATTATTTCGTATGAAATGAGTAAAACACTAACCTATGAACCCAAAGATATTGTTACGCCCTTGGGTGTAAAACAAATGAATGTACTCAATGATCAAGTAGTTTTAGCCTCAATATTACGTGCCGGATTACCTTTGCATATGGGCGTTTTGCGTATTTTTGATGATGCTGAAAATGCTTTTATTTCTGCCTACAGACAACATATTGACGGTAGTGATCAATTTAATATTCAGATTGATTACATTGCTACGCCTTCCATAGATGGAAAAGTTTTAGTCTTGGTTGACCCAATGTTGGCAACAGGACAATCGTTAATAGGTGTATATAAAAAGCTATTACAATTTGGCAATCCCAAACAAATACACGTTATTTCGATTATAGGTTCACAACAAGGAATTGATTTTATAGACCAAAATTTACCCGACAATGCCTATTTATGGATTGCCGATTTTGATAAAGAACTAAACGATAAAGGCTATATTGTACCCGGTTTGGGTGATGCCGGCGATTTGGCTTATGGAAAAAAATTGTAAAAAGTTTTCTTTGTAACAATTTCTAAAAATATTTGATGATAATTAATGTGGTTTTGTTAATTAATTTCTATTTTAAATGTTAATTTTATTCGAATATATAAATTTTGCAAGAAGAAATAGATATTTAACGCTTTAATTGTTGTTGTATATAGCGCTTTTCTCTAACTTTGTCGTTTATGTTTTAAACAATGATTTTATGAAGAAAATATTACTCATTTTATTTACATTACGTTTAGTAGTGGGATATGCACAAAATAATCAAGTAGTAAGACCAACCGAGATCAAACATCCTGTTGGATTTGCCATTACTCAATCCTTGCGTGATAAACCGGTAGTTACGGATTTCCGTCTGGCTGACAGTGAATTTCGTTTCAACAAACACAGAGACAGACAAATCAACCCAAATATACATCCGCCTACT
>CAZSBI010000210.1:0-20061 GCA_964604735.1 uncultured Flavobacteriaceae bacterium
CCGAAGTCCGAAGACCGAAGTTGGAAGTCGGAAGTTGGATGACCGAAGTTGGAAGCCTAAAAGAAGGGAAAAGGAGCGAGGTAAAAGGTAAAAGTGCATTGGAAGTCGGAAGTAGGAAAATTAAATTAAGGCTGACCACGAAGAGCCTGTTCCGAAGGATTTCGGAAGGTCACACGTTAGTAGTAGCAGAAAGAATAAGACGCCCCCTTTAATTATTCCCAAGCTTTCTTGTTTTGGCGCGTATTTTTGCATTGGCAAAAATCGTGACAAAACATTGAGGTAAAAGGAGAAAGGAACGAGGTAAAAGTGCGTTGGAAGTCGGAAGTCCGAAGTTGAAAGCGCAAAAATTATTGACAAATGAATAATAACTAAATAAAAAACATATCATGGAAGAAAGAGTACCATACATGACGGTTAGTAAAAAGCAATATATGCTAATAGGTCTTACTTGGGGATTTATTTTCGCAGCAATTTTTCATTATTATGCAAATTTTGATGCGGCAAATAATACCATTGTATTAACATTTTTTAGCAGTGCATTTGTGCTTAAAGCACTCATCGGAATGGCAATCGGCTATGTAGTCAGCTGTTTTGGTTTGCGTTTTTTAAACAAATAATGCTTTAATGACAGCTTTTTACAAAGATAATTGCTGTTTCTGTAAAATATATTTTTACAAATACGACATGTGACCTATTGTCTATTCAAATTAACCGCTCTATCTTTGTATTATCAAAGCGAGATTGATTCACGTAATTGTGAAAATATATAAATATACTCCTTACATTGATTATTAGTATCAATTTAAGGTTGTTGTTGTTGTTAAAAGTGTGATTTAGAAAAACTAAATCACACTTTTGTTTTTTATATCTTTACCGAAACAATGATTTTATGAAAAATATATTATTACTACTAGTTTTATTAGCTTCTTTAACTGTGATGGGGCAAAATGAAGAGGAATGGCAAGTGCGTTTTTCAAATGGTACACTTAAAGGTACTTTGTTGATGCCAAAAACAGCCTCAAAAACAGTAGTCTTATTACTTGCGGGTTCTGGACCAACAGACCGAAACGGCAATAATCCCTTTGCAAAAAATAATAGTCTAAAAATGCTTGCACAAGCTTTGGCCAATAATAATATTGCTAGCTTACGTGTAGATAAACGAACTATTGGCGCCAGTAGGTTTAAAAATCTAGATGAGTCGAAAATATCTTTCGATGATTTTGTCAATGATGTCATAAAGTGGGTAGATACCCTAAAACAAACCAAAAAGTTTAATAAAATTTGGATTGCAGGACATAGTCAAGGCTCTTTGGTCGGTATGATTGCCGCATATAAAACAAAAGTTTCCGGTTTTATTTCACTGGCAGGCGCCGGAAGCAATATTGCCGATATTATAAAACAACAACTCAGCAATTCTGCCAAACCTATTAAACAAGCTTCTTATCAAATTTTAGATTCATTAATTGTCGGTAAACAGGTAAAAAATGTTTCGCCAATATTGTTCTCACTTTTCAGACCAAGTGTTCAGCCATTTTGGATTTCGTGGATGAAGTATTATCCCGAAAAAGAAATACAAAAACTAAAAATACCCATACTAATCATCAACGGCACTACCGATTTGCAAGTTGCTGTCAGTGAAGCCGAAAAATTACATCAAGCGAATCAAAAATCAATGATAATAATTATAGAAGGAATGAATCACGTATTAAAACCTGCCCCAAATGACAAACAGGCAAATCTTAAAACTTACTTTCAGCCAAATCTGCCCTTGCACAAAGACTTAGTGCCGACTCTAGTAGATTTTATTCAAAACCACTAATTAATCTTATTGTTTTTTATCGTAATTTTGTCGGCATAAATTATGTATGTTTTTATGAAAAATTTATTTGCCCTTGTTGCACTTTCTATAATGTTTTTTAACTGCTCTGACGATAATATGATGCCTAAACCTAAGGCACAATTGCGTTTGGAATATGAAAAACCCATCTATAAAAAAATTGATTTTAAATATTTTAGTTTTGATAAATCTCAATTGGCACAAGTAGAAAAGATAAACGATAAACGAATTAATTTGCATTATCCTAAAATGAAAGCCACAGTGTATTTAACCTATAATCTTGTCAAAAAAAATCTGGATACCTTGTTGCGCGATGCCGAAAAATTCACTTTGGAACATACCGTAAAAGCAGACGAAATAATTACGCGTGATTTTATCAACAATAAAAATCGTGTTTTTGGATCAATGAATTTGGTAACGGGCAATGCAGCTTCGCAGATGCAGTTTCATATTACCGATAGTTTACAGCATTTTATCGATGGCTCTTTGTACTTTTATGCACAGCCAAACTACGATTCTATTATGCCGGCAGTCGATTATCTGCGTGCCGATATCACTAAGTTGCTAGAAACTCTGCAATGGAAAAACGATTTTATAAGTACCGATAAATAAACCCCGTTATGATACAAATAGGACAAGTACAATTGCCCGATTTTCCGCTGATTTTAGCCCCGATGGAAGACATAAGCGACCCGCCTTTTCGCGTTTTGTGTAAGGAATTTGGTGTAGATTTAATGTTTACCGAGTTTGTTTCGTCAGAAGGATTGATACGCGATGCGGTAAAATCAGCCAAGAAATTGGATATTTTTGACACCGAACGCCCTATTGGTGTGCAAGTATTCGGTCACGATGTATATTCTATGTTGAAGGCGGTCGAAATGATTGAAAAAGTCAATCCGGATATGATTGATATCAATTATGGTTGCCCTGTCAAAAAAGTGGTCAGCAAAGGTGCGGGAGCCGGTGCGCTACGAGATTTAGATAAAATGCAAAAAATGACAGCCGAGATAGTAAAACATACGAATTTTCCGGTAACAGTCAAAACCCGATTAGGTTGGGATGCCGACAGTATCGTCATAAACGAAGTTGCCGAACGAATGCAAGACGCAGGCGTCAAAGCTCTGTCAATTCACGGACGTACAAGAGCGCAAATGTATAGCGGTCAAGCCGATTGGTACAAGATAGCCGAAGTAAAGAATAATCCGCGCATACATATTCCTATTTTTGCCAATGGCGATATTAAAACGGCGCAAGATGCCATTCGTATCAGAGACGAATTTGGTTTAGACGGCGCTATGATTGGACGTGCCGCTATTGGAAATCCTTGGATTTTCGGGCAGATAAAACATTTTATGAAAACCGGAGAAACTTTATCATTACCCACAGTGCAAGATAGGGTAGCAGTAGTCAAAAAGCATTTAGAATTGGCTATACAATGGAAAGGCGAACGACTAGGTATATTGGAAACGCGTCCGCATTACAGCAGTTATTTCAAAGGCGTCCCCGATTTTAAAAAATACAGAATGCGATTGGTCACTGAAGATAATTTGTACGAAATTTATAATATTTTAGATGAGGTTATTCAGGTTTATTGATTATTAATAATTGCTTTCCATCGTTGTAAATCACTTAAATCAAAATCGGCATAACCACCGGCTGCTCTACTATCCCATATCTCAAATTCGCTAATACCATAGTTCTTCCCCAATCTGATAGTTTGGTCACTCAAGTCATTTGGTGCTTTGGTTTGTGTAGCAATATCACCACCAAGTCCGGCAAATGTTTGGTACATCAATCTTGCTCCTGCTGTTAAATTTATTTGCAATCCATGATTAGACAAAACAGCTCTTTCTTGATATCTGTTTTTAAAAGTAGTGATGAGGTTTGTTGTAAAAGTATTGTCATTAACCGGAACTCCGCTGTCAATTTTTCTGTAAGTATTAAAGCTGAAATCTATGCAGGTATATGTCCAACATGCGTAATCGTCGAGTGTGCCTTCCAGTGCTTCTTGAAAAGCTTGGTCGGTAAATCCCTTTTGTTGTAGATGGTTAATTGTAGTAGGATTGAAAATAGTAACAAACGGTTCGTCGGTTGCCATTGTAGGTGATGAGATACAAACTTCACTTAGCAACTCATGAGTATCAAAAGTTTGCGCCAAAGCTTCTTGTAGTTCTTGCCATGCTTGTCTGTATTCACTAGTCCAGAAAAGACCTATTTGATAGGATATATTTGAGTTTGTGACAATTTCAACCGGTCCATTTGCAAGATTTAACACCCAGCTAGGCGTATTGATGGTAGCAGAAACCCTTAATTTTGCTTTAAGTTTATGGTTTATGTGCGCATTATTGTAGTTTTTGATATCATTTAATGCCCTATGTATTGATGTAAAGTCAAAATTTCCTCTTTGCGGTTCTAGTTCGCCCCAAGTAGCTTTTATTACGACACCTGAATAAATATCAGGATGTGTATTAGCTTCTTTTAGAACATCAAAATTTCCGTTTCGTAAGTCACGCACACTACCCATACTAACCAAACCTTTTAGAGCTTGTTTGTTAGAGTTATTAGTGCTTTTTTCGTCTTCTTTTTGGCATCCGAATATCATTAAAATAATAAATATTGAACCCGTGTAAAAATATTTTTTCATTTGTGTTTAGTTGCGTTAGGTAATTAAGACAACAGCAAGCACAAAAGGTTTAATTTACTACAAGACAATTGTCACAACTTGTCAGATTATTCTCCCATCAAAGCATTAAATTTGTTTAATAATTGTTCGAACTCGGTAAATTTTGGATCAGCAAACGTCTCGTCTTTATTATCGACGCACATTTTTAGTATTTCTCTATACATTATGAATTTCATTTGAATATCTTCGGCATTTTCCTGTTGGTTACGTAGCGGAAGTTGCGCATAATAGTCTAGATATTCTTTATTGTAACCGGTTAAGAAGTCTGCAATTTTTCTTGCTTTTTCTTTTTCTCCCAATTTGTAATATAAATCTACATAGTCGAGTAATGAGCTGTAATATCCAAATTCTTTAATTGGCATTTTATCAATAGATAAGTCTAATATTTCAATAGCTTTATCATTTTTACCCTCTTTAAATAATTCGCTTGCTAATCGTTTCAAATTACCGCGATATATAAGTGAATTTCGACGTGTTTCAGGGTCAAGGTAGATATTTTTATTCATATTTCCCCATTTCCATTTTTTAACATTAGCATACATAGTATCTGTGTCAATTCTACCATAATCATAAGTTTCGTATTTTGTATGAATAGGAACTAATTTGTAGGTTAGACCATCTAGCTGTAAGTATTCTTTCATCCACAGATAATCGGGGTCACCAAAGCTACCACCACTAAAATATATAGGACGCGTCCAATCGTTGTTTGCTAATTCGTTGAGCATTGCCAGCGAATTTTTGTATATACCGCGTTCGCCTATGTTAATAATGATTTCATCCACTATTTTGTCGGCATCTTTTTGGGCTACAATACCATATTTCAATACATTTTCTTTATTGACCGGAACACGAATGTATTTAGATGGGTATAAATATATGGTTTGTCCGCTTTCGGGGTCTTCGGCGGTAAATTTCTCATTGAGACATAGTTTGATAAAGTCTTTAATATCTAAAGTGTCTTTAATCGGGTTGTACAATAAGCCGTCGCGGGTGCCATATACATATTGTTTGTGATGCATTGATATGTTAAGCGGTTCGCTTTCGTAAATTTTACGTTTGGCTTGGTCAATATACCAATCTGTATTTAATAGCGCTGTGTTTATAAGTCGCATATCTCGTCTTTCACCTTCAACATCTTGCGCGTACCAAAGCGGGAAAGTATCGTTGTCGCCAATGGTATAAAGTATGGCATTTTTCTGACAAGAATATAAGTATGATTTGGCATTATTAAGTGCCGAATATTTTTGAGAACGATCGTGATCGTCCCAATTTTGAGTGGCAAGCAATACAGGAGAAGCTAGTAAACTCAATAGTACAGCGCTCGATGCTACAATTGTGGGAGAGAGATATTTTTTAAGATATTCGTAAAGCGCAAAAACGCCAATCCCCAGCCATATAGCAAAGAAATAGAATGATCCTACAACCGCATAATCTCTTTCGCGTGGTTCAAACGGACGTACATTGGTGTAAAAAACAATGGCTAATCCGGTCATTAAAAAACCGAATAATATAACATAAAAGTTTTTAGGGTCTTTGCCCGAATGGTACAGAATCCCTAAGAAAGCCAATAAAAACGGTAAGAAAAAGTATGTATTACGGGCTTTGTTTTCTAAAACGTCAGAGGGCAAATTGTCTTGTGAGCCTAAATGCATTTCATCAATCATTTTAATACCGCTAAGCCAGTTGCCGTGATTGTCTAGGCGTCCTTGTTCGTCGTCTTGACGCCCTACAAAGTTCCACATCAAATATCGCCAGTACATATAACCGAATTGGTAATCGAACATAAAGCTGATATTTTCAAAAAACGTAGGTTTTCTGTTGCTTTTTTGAGGAATTCCTAAAATCATCTTATAGTTATCGGCATTGTCGGCGCTCCATAGACGAGGTAAAAGTACCCAATCTTCTTTTTTTATAGATTGTTTTGCTTTTTTGTAGTTGTTGACGATAACATATTTGCCCAGTTTATGATCTTGTTCGTATTTGGGTTTGTCATCTACATACTCGAAGTTGTCGGATTTAAAATATGCAGAGTATTGAGGACCGTAAAACAAATGTGTTTCGCCATATTGTTCACGGTTATAATAAGCTAGTAATTCACGGGCATTAGTAGGGGCATTTTCGTTGATAACGGTGTCGGCATTGGCGCGTATGGGCAACATTACCCAAGTAGAGAAACCTATCAAAATAAATACAATTGACAGCACTGAGGCTTCCATTAGTCTATTATTGTTGTCGTATGCTTTTTTGAGTAGGTAATAGAATGCTCCGGCAATTATGATTGCGGCAATTATGGTTCCGGTATGAAATGGCGTTCCAAATGTGTTGGTAAACATAATTTCGAAGAAACTAAAAAACTTAAGTGACCAAGGCAATAGCAATTTAAATATAAAAATAAGAATGCCTAAAACGGCTATGTTGGCAATGATAAATGATTTTAAAGTGACATTTTTGGCTGTTTTAAAGTAATACAACATTCCGATAGCAGGAATAACCAATAATGCCATAAAATGTACGCCAAACGATAATCCGATGGTAAATGCCATAAGTATTAACCAACGATTGCCACGAGGCTTGTCAAGGCTGTCAACCCATTTTAAACCCAACCAAAATAGGGCAGAGGTAAAAAACATAGCGGCGGCGTAAACTTCGGCTTCTACTGCCGAAAACCAAAATGTATCGGTAAAAGCAAATGATAAAGAGCCTAGGCTTGCACTACCTAAAACAATAATTTTTTCGGCTGTTGATAAATTGGCTTTTTTTAATAAATATTTTACAATGATATGTGAAATTGTCCAAAAAAGAAACAATACTGTAAAGGCACTAAAAAATGCAGACATTAGATTAACCATATATGCTACTTGATTGGGAGCTGATGCAAACATAGCAAAAAAAGCGCCGAGCATTTGAAAAAGAGGCGCTCCGGGAGGGTGACCGACTTGTAAGTTAACCGATGTAGATATATATTCGCCACAGTCCCAAAAACTAACAGTTGGCTCTAAGGTAGCTATGTAAGTAAACAGTGCGATAAAAAACACTAGTAAACTTAGTGCTATTTCAATTTTTTTGAAGGATAATTGCTTCATATATAGATATTTTTTCGTAAAAATTTATGCTTGAATTGTAAGAATTCATCATCAATCTACAAAAATAGCAATTATTGTATGCAAATGTGTTTTTTTGATGTTTTTTTAACGAATATCTATCAAAAAAAAAGGATTACTCTTCTATTTCAATAACAATGGGTAAGACAAAACGGGCATTTACAGCTTTTCCATTCATTTTGCCCGGCGTCATTTTAGGTAATAATTTGATTACTCTTATAATTTCGTTTTCAAGTTTCTTGTATGGTGTACGAACACCGATGTTAACAATATTTCCTTGTTTATCCACAGTAAAAATAGAAAACATTTTGACAATTCCTTTTAATTTTAATTCTGAGGTTATATCTCTATTAAGTTTTTGTAAAATAAACATTTGTATTTTCCTATTTGTACACTCGTTTGTTTTTTGGATATCTGCATTTTTGCAACCCGGATAAATCGGTTTGTTTTTTAGAAAATTAGATGATATTGCCTGCTCTGTCGGTATTTGTACATTGTCTGTTCTTTGGTCAATTTCTATTACTTCCACTTCATTATTAGGGGAACCCTCCTTTTTATTACTAAAGAAATTTTCTTTTTTATCATGTCCAAAATCTAATATTATAGGAAAAAGATACTTGGTATTGATATTTTTACCTTCTTTTTTGCCCGGTATCATTTGAGGAAGTTTCTTAATAATTCGTTTAATTTCGTTTTGTATTTTAAGATTTGGCGCTTCTATACTGATGTTTTTAATTTTTCCTTGTTTTGTTACAACAAATTCGGCTTTAATTACTTTAAAACCTTTGATTTGATCGTTTGTAAACAATTTTTTGTTAAAATGTTTGATAACAAAATCTTGGAGTATATTATTTGTACACTTTCTTTTTTGGTCAACATCGCTGATTGTTATACAATTAGGGAATGTCGGTGGAGTGTAAATGTCAGTTATTTTTTGTTCATTCGAGTCTTCAATTTGTGCAAAAGATTGTAGGGTCAGAAGCAATAATACAACGAGTATTGAGTAAGTTAATTTGTTTGTCATCTTAATGTGTTTTAAATTACAAATATAAATTTTTTATATTAATTATAAATAAAAAACCGTCCAACAAAGTTGGACGGTTTTTGTAAAGTTATGAAAATCATTACTTATTCAGCAGACTCAACTGCTTTTTCTTCTTGAATAATTAAGAATTCTGAACGTCTGTTTAATTGATGTTGTTCTTTACTACATCTTGTACATTTTACAGCCGGTTCGGTTTCTCCTTTACCTTCGGAGCTTAAACGACTAGCATCAATACCTTTGGATACGATGTATTCAAGAGTTGATTTAGCACGTTTTTCTGATAAAGACATATTATATTTGTCACTACCTCTTCGGTCAGTATGTGATACAATATTGATTTTAAGATCTTCGTATTTTTTCATTGCTTCTACCACTTTGTCTAATTCAAATGCGGCATCGCTACGAATATTCCACTTGTCAAAATCGAAGTAAATAGGATTCAATACCAATTCGCGAGGTGTAATAATTTTTTCGATTGGATTAAGCTTGATAGCTACTTTTACTTCTTCGTCGGTAGTTCCGGCTACATTTACTTTATTGTTTTCGTATTCGTCCATTCTACCTTCGGCTATTACATCTTTGCCACATTCAATTAAGAAATCGGCGTTACCTTCGTTGTCGGTCAATTTGGTTTTAATAGGATTTCCTTCTTTGTCTGTAAGGGTTACAGATGCGCCTTCAATAGGTTTGTTGGTTTTGGCGTCAATAACTTGCGTCGAAATTAATACATCACAAATCGGTTTGATGTTTTGAACTGTAAATATATTGTCATCACCAATTCTGGTTGAATTACGATTGCTTGATGTAAATCCGTTTTTGGTGTCATCGTCAATTGAGAAACCAAAGTCATCTTTGCCTGAATTTAATGGTACACCTAAGTTGCGAGGACGAGAAAATTTGCCATCGACATTTTTACAAGCGAATACATCTAAACCGCCAAGACCTAAATGTCCGTCAGAAGAGAAATATAAGTCGCCTTTACTGCTGATATAAGGGAAGTTTTCTCTACCTTCGGTATTGATATTAGGGCCTAAATTGGTTGGTTTACCGAATTTATTATTCTTTTTGATATCTACTACCCAAATATCAGATTGTCCTAATGTTCCGGGCATATCTGAGGCAAAGTATAATTTTTTTCCGTCAGGGCTTACAGCGGGGTGTCCAACTGAATAATTGTTATTATTGAAGGGCAATTCTTTAATATTTACCCATTTGTTATTTTTTAATTGAGCAGAGAATAATTTTAATCTACTAATTCCTGTGGTGTCAGTTTTGTAGTTTTTGTCATAGTAATTATCTCTTGTAAAGTACATTGTTTTTCCATCGGGTGTGAATGCAAAACTGCCATCGTGGTATTTTGTGTTTACCTTACCGGGAAGTTTTTCAATATTACTTACGATACCGTCAATATAGTCTGCTTGATAAATATCAAGGAATGGTTGATCGTCCCAGCCATAATCTTTGCTGCTTGTGTTTCTGGCAGAAACGAAGTATAATTTGTCATTTATTACGCGTGCGCCATAGTCAATGTACTCGGTATTTACATTTTGCATTTCGTTTACGACAAATTTATCTTTTCCTCTGTCTAAAATTTTAGGCAGGTAGTTAGGATTTTCTCTAAATTTGATAGCTCTGTGATCGGCAGGGTTCATCTTGGTGAATTTTTCCATCCAAGGAATACTTTCATCATATTTGCCAACGGCTTTCAACATTTGTGCGTAGCGGTAATAAATTTCCGAGTTATCGGTTTTGTCAACTGCTTTTTCGTAATATTTTACGGCTTCTTTGGCATTAAACATATTATAGTATGCGTTTGCCAAGTTTTCATATACGTGTTGATTAGCATCTCCGTTCGCTACGATTTTTTCGTAAGTTTTAGCAGCCTTTACATATTCTAAGCGATTGTAATATTTATCTGCTTTTTTTTCTAAAGCGCTCTGGGCAAAAGTTGTTGACATTCCCAGAGTCAAAGTTATAATTAATATATATAATTTTTTCATAGTTGTAATTTTTTAGAAGTATCTAGGTGATAACATTACTTTTTTACTTAGTTTCCAATCATAGTTCATGAAAAACTCATGAGATGACGGGTTGTAAAATCTAATGTCTGAAATATGTCTGTCGTAGGCATAGCCTATTCTGAATCCTTCGAACAATTTAACATTAAACATACCACCAATAGCATCTTTTAATCTGTGTGAGATGCCTACTTCAAAACGATTGGCAAATAACATGTTTAAGTTTAAATCTGCTTGCAATGGTGCAGCGCCTCCTTTAAATGCAAGAAAGTGTGGTTTTAATTTAAAATTATCGCCAATATTGAATACATAACCACCGGCTAAAAACATATGTATTTCATCAGTAGATTTGTATAGAGAACTGCTTGCGTTATAGGTGTTTTTTAAGAAATTTGGCACGGAGAACGATAGGTAATAATTGTCTGTGTAATAAAATAATCCGGCACCTACATTAAAGTGTGTATCGCTTATATTATTGTTAAACAAAGGGTCTCCGGAGTGGATTACGTACAAGTCGTTTAATCCGGCTTTAAAAAGGTTGACGCCGGCTTTAATTCCCATAGCTAAATGTGATTTTCCAAAATTTAAAGTGTGCGAATAATCTACGGTAATAGCATTTTGAGATACAGGACCATATCCGTCATTGATAAATGATAATCCTAATCCATTATTTTCGTTAAGTGCGCCGTGCGCATTAAACGTAAGAGTTTTTGGAGCACCCGGCTCGTTGTGCCATTGACTGCGGTATAGTGTTCCAAGTGAAATGACTTCGGTTCCTCTTGATCCGGCATAAGCAGGATTAAGAATGTTCATATTATACATATATTGAGTATAATGTGGTACTTGTTGTGCTTGGATGTTTCCGATTGACAGAAATATTAATCCAATAAAGCTAAATAATATTTTTTTCATAGTAATGAGTTTTTATCTTACAATATATAACCAACCTGTAATTTTTTCGCCGTCCATCATTTTGATAACGTAGAAATAAGTTGCGGCAGGTAGTTCTTTATCGTCGTTGGTTTTTCCTACAAATTCGTTTGTGTATCCGTCTTTTTCATAAACCAATACACCTCTTCGGTCAAAAATTTCTAATTTATCAATACCTTCTCCTTTGTTAGCCAAGTAACTAAGTTCAAAATAATCGTTGTCGCCATCGCCGTTTGGAGAAATACCTTCGGGTACTTTACAAGCATAAGGGTATGCATCTACAACTATTTCAAAATCTACTATACAGCCATCGGCATCTACGGTAAGCGTATATGTACCGGCAGCTGTAACATCTAAGGTAGGAGTTGTTGCAATTGTTGTTCCTGTGTCATCTGTCCAAGTGTAAGTAATATTTGTATAATCGCTTTCATTACCGGCAGTACCGTCTAAATGTAATGTTTCGTTGGCACAAAGCGTGCTCGAAGTTGGCATTTCTAATTGTAAATCAGTAATTCTACGAACGGTTACTTCATCAAATTCGTTATATAGGTTTCCATGACAATCTTCAAAAGAAGCTTCTAAGGTATATGTTTCTGTGCCGTTAAAAGGAACGGTTACATCTACATCATGTCCGACTACATTTCGGTTGCCGTCATACCAAGTTAAAGTAACATTGGCATCGGGTACAAATTTGTAGGCTTCGGGTGCTGTTTCAGGAATTTCCCAAACGCCTGTATTTCTGTTAGGTAAAGCGGTGCTCGTAACATCGCCCGGATAATTACCGCAGGTGTCAGGTAGCAATTCTTCGTTTTGGATACCTAATGTAGCTCTACCGTCTTGCCATGTTGAACAAACCGGTTTGTTTTTGATATGAACTTCAATAGAAAAATCATTTTCGTTAAATACAATCTCTTGACTTGAATAGGTAGTTGTACATCTAAACTGGGGTACAACATCATAAATAACGATAAATTTACGATTGGGAGCAGATCCGACAGTTTTATATTTAAAAGCCGAATTGCTAATCATATAAGCAGATGACATGTAGATGTCATGATAAGCACCCATTATTGAAGCAAATGATAAACTCCCCGTACTACTCCAGTAAGGTAAAGTATGGTTAGGAATTAGCTCAGTAGCAGATATTCTCCAAGCATCATATTCGCCGGCAACACTTGTTTCAAAAATAATGTCACCATTTGTTCCAATGACTATTTGGTCATAAGTTCTTCCATAAAACGAAATAGGGAATGGTAAATCGACAACATCACCATATCTATCGTCAATTCTTAATGGAGTACCGTTTAGCATTACATCTTGTGCTGTGCTAAAATCAGCGTCCCAAGAAAAAGGAATGCTTTCTACTCTATATCTCCCTGTCATAATTCTTCCGACATTGCCGTGTAAGGTTACTTCTGTTTCGCCGTTACATAAGGCTCTGTCGGGCCCTGCATCAACATGCTGAGCATTCACTTTTGTGTTAAATATTGTTGATAAAAATAAAAACAATATAAAATAATAGTATCTTTTCATAACTTTGTTGTTTTGATTTAGCTCCAAAAATAAAAAAAAAATTAATAAAAAGTGCTATACTTGCACAGAATTTGTTGAAATAAATAAGAATGATAGAAAAAGACAGTAATTTTTACGAAAAAGTTATATTAATTGGCATAGTTACTCAGCATCAATCCGAAGAAAAAGTAATAGAGTATCTTAAAGAATTGGCATTTTTGGCCGAAACGGCAGGTGCCGAAGTAAAGAAATCTTTTTTTCAAAAACTTGATAGACCTAATCCTAAAACTTTTTTAGGGACAGGCAAATTGGAAATGATTAAAGGGTATATAGCAGATAATGATATAGATATTGCCATATTTGACGATGAACTTTCGCCATCGCAACAAAAAAACATTGAAAGATTGCTCGATATTAAAGTAATGGACAGAACGCGCTTGATTCTTGATATATTTGCCCATCGGGCACAAACCTCATATGCACGCACGCAGGTCGAATTGGCACAATATCAGTATTTATTGCCTAGACTAACCGGTATGTGGACTCACTTAGAACGACAACGTGGTGGTATCGGTATGCGTGGACCCGGTGAAACCGAAATAGAAACTGATAGACGTATTATTCGCGATAAAATAGCTCTGTTAAAGAAAAAATTAATCACCATAGACAAACAAATGGCAACGCAACGCGGTAATCGCGGTAAAATGGTGCGTGCTGCATTAGTCGGTTATACTAATGTGGGCAAAAGTACATTGATGAATGTATTGAGCAAATCTGAAGTGTTTGCCGAAAACAAACTCTTTGCGACACTAGACACAACTGTACGCAAAATAGTAGTGCATAATATTCCGTTTTTGCTTACCGATACCGTCGGATTTATCAGAAAATTACCCACCCAACTCATAGAATCGTTCAAATCGACTTTAAATGAAGTGACCGAATCTGATTTGCTAATTCATATTGTGGATATTTCTCACCCCAATTTTGAAGAACATATGGAAACGGTTCATCAGATTTTAGCAGAAATAAAAGCATCGGATAAGCATAGTATAATTATTTTTAACAAAATAGATATGTTGCAAAACAATCCGGATTTTGATTTAGCCGAATTAGAAAAAACTTGGTTGGCAAAAACAGCAACGCCTACCGTTTTTATCTCGGCGGTAAATAAATATAATGTCGATAAATTGAAAGATATGTTATATACCGAAGTGCGAAAAATACATATTAAACGCTTTCCGTATAATGATTTTTTATATCCCGATTTGGCAGATTTAGATAATTAACACTGTAAATAAACAAATTATCTTATCTTTGTTGATTGTAGCAGGATACAAATTGCTTCATTAAAATTTATATCGATGAAAAATAATATATATTTACTACTTCTGTTTTTATTGACGTTTAGCTCTTGTGTGCCATATAAAAATACGGTATATATGCAAGGCGAAATGCAAGAAAAAGAAAAAGAAAATTTGGTTTACAAAGTAAAAAAGAACGATATTTTATATATTCAGATATCTTCTTCTGACGAAAATGTGCAAAAAATTTTCACTCAAAGTGCTCAAACTGTCGGAAATCAGAATATCAATAACCAAAACTTATATTTTAGAGGTTATATAGTTGACAAGGAAGGTTTTGTAGCCTTGCCGTTTCTAGGAAAAATATCTGTGGCGGGTTTGAGTTTTGAAGAGATAAAAACAAGTATAACCAAAGCTTTGTTGAATAAAAACTTTAAATCGACAGACAATATTTTTATCAAAGTAAAACTAGCGGGCGTCCCTTATACTATTTTGGGAGAGGTAAAAAATCCGCAAGTCGGAGTTATTTATAAAGAAAATCCCAGTTTGTTTGATGTAATTGCCGCTTCGGGCGATATCACGCAAGTAGGCAATCGAAAAGAAGTGCTTGTGATACGAAAAGAAAACGGTAAAGATGTAAAAGCACTTGTAGATTTGACAAGCGCTAACAGTATCAATTCGCCTTACTTTTATATCCGCCCAAATGATATAGTTTATGTGCAACCGCTTAGACAAAAATCATTGGGAACAGGCACAACATTACTGCAAACACTTAGAGATACCGTAATGGCTCTGTCACTAATATCATCTATCATATTATTAGCAAAATATTCCAAATAGTTTTTTTATGGAAAATAATTTTTCGTTTGACCAACAACCCGATTTTAATCTAAAAGTGTTATTGTTAAAAATACTTTCTAATTGGAAATGGTTTTTATTAACATTAGCCTTTACTTTTTTTGTAGCATACTATATCAATGTACGAAAAGAAAATATTTATGAACTCGACACCTATGTAACGATCAAAGAGGAACGCAATCCGTTTATGACCTCTAATATGAGTTTGGTCTTTAATTGGGGCGGTGTAAGTGATAAGGTAAATCTTATCAAAACAACATTCAAATCAAGAACGCATAACGAACAAGTTGTTGAAGACTTGAAAAGCTATATAGAATATCTAAAAAAAGGGAAATATTATTACATAGATGTGTATAAACAATCGCCCTTTGTCTTTGTGCTTGACAAATCACACAAACAATTAATAGGTACAGCTATTGAAATAGTACATCTGAACGATGCCGAATTTATGATAAAAATAAATCCAAAAAGCGAAGATGTACAACTTTATGATTATCAAAAATATAGAGCAGAGTCTTATAAGTTAGCTAAATTTGAACAGAAATTTAGATATAACGAACCTATTAATTTGCCTTTTTTATCAGGGGTGATTACGTTGCAAAAAAATAAACCGGTTGAAGGAGAGCGGTATTTTATTAAATTAAAAAATTTTGATAATGTTGTTTCTTATTACAAAGACAATTTGTCAATCAAAGCCAAAGATAAAAACTCTTCAATACTGATATTGAAATTGCGTGGTGCAAACAAACAGAAATTAGAAGATTATCTGAATCATACAGCCGATTTGCTCAAAAACAGAATCTTGCTTGATAAGAATAAATATGCTATTAACACCATTAAATTTATAGACTCCACATTGATTAGTATCAGAAAAGATTTGCTTGATGCCTCCGAAGATTTAAAAGGATTTATCAGCAATAAAACGGTGCTTAATTTAGATGACCCAACGGCAAAGCTATATGAAAAAATTACAGGATTCGATCTAAAAAAGAATAGTATTATTCAGAAAAAAATGTATTACAATCAATTGCATAGCTTTTTGGTTGATAAAAAAAATTACGAAGATTTGCCTGCCCCGACAGTTGTCGGAATAGAAGATCCTACCATTGTTAAAAACATATCTAGAATTACCGAATTAGCCATTAAAAGAAAACAACAACTGGCAAGTTTCCAAGAAGATTTTCCGGCAGTACTGCAATTAGACAGAGAAATCGAAACACTTAGACAAACACTAATGCAAACGGTTAAATCGGCTACTTATAGTTTGGATCAAGAACTAAATATGGTCAACCGTAATATTGCTAGTCTCGAAAAGCAAATCAATAAATTGCCCGAAGAAAAACAAGTCTTGTTGACCTTGCGTCGTAAACAAGAGCTAAAACAAGAAGTATATAACGGATTGTTGCAAAAACGAAATGAAGCAAGTATTGTAAAAGCATCGAATGTATCGGATCTAAAAATAATAGATAGCGCCAAAGATGTAGGTCAAGCGCCCGTAGCGCCCAACCGAAAGATTAATTATATTATCGCATTGGCATTGGGCTTATTATTGCCTGCTTTGACAATCTTTATTTTGTTCTTAATGGACAATAAAATATATGACATTTCTGATTTGGAAGAAATAACCGATGTGCCTGTATTGGGACAAATACATCACAATAAGGGCAAAGGAAAATTACCGGTAGTAGAGAACAAGCACGATGTTGTAGCAGAATCTTTCCGCTCCTTGCGTTCTACCTTGCGTTTTATGTATCCAAAACGCGAAGGCGCACAACGTATTTTAATCACTTCATCTATTTCGGGTGAAGGAAAAACATTTGTATCGAGCAATCTGGCTTTGATACAAGCCAGTAGTAATCTAAAAACGGTATTATTGGGTTTTGATATGCGTAAACCGCGTTTTAAAGATTATTTTAAAGAAGCAGAAAGCGTAAACTCCGGACTGTCAGATTATTTAAGTGGTAATGCAAGCATTGATGAGGTAATTATGCAAACTGAGTATAAAAATTTAGACTTAGTTTTGTCGGGAACCATTCCGCCTAATCCATCAGAATTATTATTGACAGAATATACTCAAAAACTTTTTGACGAGTTAAGCAAACGTTATGACCATATTATTATTGATTCGCCGCCAATAGGATTGGTGTCTGATGCCTTAGAATTACAAAAATTTGCCGATATAACCGCTTTTGTTGTACGTGAAAATTATTCGCTAAAATCGTTTGTCAAAGATATTGACGAACGTTATAAAAAAGGCGAAATGAATAATCTTGCCATTATTTACAACGATTTTAAAGTTAATGCCATTAAGCAATATGGTTATGGTCAGAAATACGGTTATGGCTACGGCTATGGTTACGGTGCTTATTTCGAAGGAAAAAAGAAATCGAAAAAGTGGTGGCAGTTTTATAAAAAATAACACCATTAGTAAATAGAAACGACTGATGTCTGGTTATTTGTTTACTAATCACTATAATTATTTTTTTCGTGCCGAAATCTGTGCAATTCTTTTTTGGGCGTGACTTGTCTTGATAGCATCTTTTTCGGCAAACCGTTCAATATATTTTTTGAATAATTCTAGGGCAATATCCGGATTTTTATAATAAATGTCCGACAAATTGGCTTGCTCAAACAGCGCTTTATGATTTTTGGGGTTGTTGTTATACGATTTTGAAAAATACTCGATAGCTTTTCGATATTTTTTTTGCCTTTTGTAAATACTCGCAATGGCATAATATTCTTTTGTTAAATCGGGTTTTGCTTTTTGAATGCCGATTTGATATACCCTAAGTGCTAATTTGTCTTTGTTTTGTAGTCGATATGCTTCGCCTAAATAATAATAACTCGATAGTGTATTTTTGTCAATGCCGATAGCCTTTTTTAAGTATTTTTCTGCTTTGTCATATTTCTTTTGCTGTAAATATATCCAGCCTTTGCTTTGTGCCACAAATACATTTTTGGGCAAAATACTATCCATTCTTCCCAGCAATTGTAAGGCAGCTTTGTATTTGCTTTTTCCGGCAAGATTAAGTACTTCATTTTGCAATAGTTTTGGATGATACGGATTCAATTTCAATCCTTTACGTGTAAAAATAGCAGATGAGTCCTTAAAATCTATCAATTTGTAGTAATGCGCCAGCTTTATAATGCTTTTGATATGCTTGTGATCTTTTCGATATGCAGACAAAAATGTATTTATTTTCAGATTAACATCATCTAGTGTTCGTCCGATTTGGTAATCATAATTCGGATTTTTCGGGTCTTGTTCTCTAAGTGCATAAAAAACATCAAGGGCTTTGTTGTTTTGATATGTCTTCTGATACAATTTGCCTAATCTATATTTTAAAAGCAAATTGCTTTTGTTTTCTTTGACAATATTTTCGATTAGTGCAATAGCTTTTCGGTAATAGGCATTTCGTTCATATACTTTTGACAAGGCTATGGCAATCCGCTCACTGTTTTGCAAGCTCAAAGCCTTGTTGTAATAGCTGATAGCTTGACTGTCATTGCCTGTTTGTTCATAAATTTTAGCCAAAGATACATACTTGCTTTTGCTGTCGGCTTGTTTTTTCAAACATACAATTGCATCGGTATATTTGCCTTGTTTAAGCAAAGTGTCAACGTCTTTTTGTGCATAAGAGCTCAATGAAAACAGTAGTAAGATTATGAATTCTTTTTGCATATTTTGTGACAATTAATCAACAAGAAAACCCCGAAAACACCATCGGGGCTTTCTTGAAAAATATATTATTTTACAGCGAAAGCAATTGGAAGTGTATAGACAACCTTAACCGTTTCTCCTTTGTGTTTGCCCGGTGTAAATTTGGGCAATAGTTTAATCACTCTTTTTGCCTCTTCGGCTAACTCTTTTTGCTTGGATCGTGCTCTTATATTGGCAATTGTACCATCTTTTTCAATGCTAAACTGCGTCATAATTCTGACATTTCCCGAGATATTTAATTTTTTTGCAAGACTTTTATCAAAGTTGTCTCCAATAAATTCTCCAATTTTTTTAGAAGTACATTCTTTTATTTTTTCTTTCTCGGTTTCGGTACAACCCATATATTTTGGTGGATTATCTATATTTGGATATTCCATACTTTTGTTATTCTCAGCAGAAGGCTTTTCTTTTGTAATTGCTTTTACTTCATTGCTACTAGACATTTCACTATCATTTTGCTTACAAGCATCTACAAATATAGTAACGCTAAATAGTAGTAAGATGAAACCGGCATACTTTACTTTTGCCCAATTTCTTGATTTTTTCTTTTTTTGCATTTTAATACGTTTTTTAATTAATGATGATTTATAAAATTCATTTGCAAATGATATTTTCTGAGTTTTAAATGTATATTGCAATACTTTGTCAAAATATGACGATAAACTTGTGTTTTGCAATACCGCTTTGTCGGCAATATACTCGTGTACGGTTTTTAGACTGTTTTGATAAATATATATTAGCGGATTAAACCATTGTATTATTTTGACACTTTCGATAAATAATAAATCAATCCAATGTCTTTGTTTAATGTGTACCAATTCGTGTTCCAACACTTTGATATCAGCATTTTGATATAGTTTTTCGTCAATAAATATGTAGTTAAAAAAGGTATAAGCATTTTGTTGATGAGGCACTAAGACAATTTTGGCGCCATTATTATCCAATACTTTATTATTTTGACTAAGCCGAATAAGTTTACCGATTTTATACATAAATATGCCGAAGCTGATTATTACACCTATAATATAAATCCATTTAAGCCAATTATTTTGTTC
>CAZSBI010000211.1:0-14350 GCA_964604735.1 uncultured Flavobacteriaceae bacterium
ATGTTGACAAAATACAAGCCTTTGGCAAAATTTGATGTATTTATTTGCATTTGATTTCCTTGCAGCTGATGTGCTTTTTGATATATTAAAGCAGCTTGTGTATTAAAAATAGAAATGTTTTTAATTTTTAATTCGCTATTCCATTTAAGGTTTACAATCTCATTGGCAGGGTTAGGATAAAGCATGATGCTTTTTTCTAAGAAATTTTGATCAACGGAAACCGTACCTGTAATTTGCAAATCGTCAAGCATAACGCCTTCTTCGTGTAAATTCTGATCAGATGCCATGACAAAACGGAAAATAACAGAGGGTTCGTTGGTTAAAAATGATAAATCGTGTGTGTAATTTCTAACAGTACTATCGGTGCCTGTCCATTGTGCGCCCAAACAAGTGCCTTGCACAGTGTTGCTGTTATACCAATTTGGATCATTTGCCGTACCCAGCACTTGCCAAGTATTGCCACGGTCGGTTGTGTATTCTACATAGAACGAATCCCAATTATTTTCTATATCAAAAGCCATATTAAAACTAATAGTCGGGTTGATGATGTTTGTAAAATTATAACAAGGAGAGTATAAATAATCTCTGTTGCTATCTTCATAATATCCACTAGGGTTTGTGCAATATGCATTGCTTCCACCGCCTGTTTGGTTTAGAACACTTCCATTTGGCGCTCCCATTTGCCATGTGCTTGCGCCCATAGCTGAATTGATTAGCAAATCGGTTGCGGTATTTTCAAAATGATTTAGGTAGGGAATACTCTTTTCTTGATTGATAATAACTGTTTTTGAATTCTGATTATTGGTCAAAATTTGATCACCATTCAAACTAATATTTGCTTCAATTTGATGACTCCCTGTGTTTAAATTTAGATTTGAAATAGTTATTTCGGTAAGATTATTACTTGTCAAATTGCCATTCCAAGTCGTTGAATGTGCTGTTCCGTCTATGCTGTAATTTATGTCTAAATGTGTAATAGCATCATTGCCTAAATTTGTAACTTTTAGTTTTATTTCTTGTACGGCATTGCACTCAATACTGCTGTTTTGCCCTATTGTAATTTCGCTTAATTCGGCATCTTTGTTTGGCAAATATGTAGGGATAGGTGTTTCCCAAATACCCCTGCCGTGAGTTGATGCTACCAAAACGCTTGCACGGTTTGATATTTCTAAATCGGTTACAATGGTATTGGGTAAGTTTTGCGAGAATACTTGCCAATTGGCACTTAAATCATCTTTGTAGTAAACGCCTAAATCTGTTCCTACATAAATTGAGTTGTTTGGACTAAATTGATGATATACAATTGTGCGTTTTTTTTCGCTTGGCAAATTGCCGGTAATATCGCTCCAACTGGTACCGTTATTACTCGATTCTAATATTTGATCACTTGTAACTACCCAAATTTTATCATTTATGCTGTTTATGGCAATAGATTGGATATTATCTGCCGTTGTGTTAATTCTTGTAAAAGTTATACCACCGTCATTGCTTTGGTAAAGTTTCTTTCGGATACCTACTAAGATGTGATTGTCATTGTTTTGATCTATGCAGAAGGTAGAGATATTACTACTAAATGCAGTGTTGGTAACTGCCTGCCAATTATAATTGACCAACTTATATAATTTTTTAAATCCGGCAAATACTTCATTTTGACTATTTATGCCAAGTGGGGTAATCCAATTACCTCTTTCTCCGGAAGGTACTCCTGCTCCGGCTGTTTCAGAGATACCGCCATTGTTGGTTATATGAAGTGCAAGTCCAAAATATATAAAGCTAAAACCAACATCACTATCTTGTCCACTAATGGCAGTATCCATACCGTCGGCGCCGTGCCATACATGCCAACCTAAGTCTTTGCGTGCAAATCCGCCATTGTCTTGCAATCCGCCATATATTTGATAGTCGTTTTGATTAGATATAGCAATACGATAAAATTGACTAATTGCCAAATTACGATTTAATCCGGTAAATAATTGTCCATTATTGCTAGATACATACACACCGCCATCTGTTCCGGCAACTAATTTGCCGTTGTAGTATCTCAAAAAGTGAATATCGGCATGAGTGTATTGGTCGTTTACAGTATTCCAATAATTGAGTTGACTAAAATTATTTCCTCCATCAGTCGATTTCCAAATATCAATATTGCCAATAAATATAGTGTTTGGATCAGTGTCTGATACTGCCATGGCAAAATCGTAACTTGTTTGATTACGTGAGCCAAAGACATCACTTGTTTCTTGTGTTTGCGTAAAACTGCTACCGCTATTGTTAGAAATATATAAGCCGTTAAATCCGCCGCTGTAACTATCGGCGCTTGCAACATAAACTTTGTCCGGTGCTGCCGGCGTAACGTCAATTACCATTCTCATTGCATTATTTGGCAGTCCGCTACTGATAACGCTAAAACTGTTTCCGCCATTGGTTGATCTGTAAAAGGTATCATTAGAAACCGCATAGATTGTGCTGGAATTAGTAGGATGCATGCGCATATCTTTAATGTTATCCATAAGATTGTTTTGCCAAGTAGCACCGCCGTCAGTTGTTTTATAAATCCCCGCAGAACTAGCAACAAATATTGTATTTGGTGAGCTTGGGTGAACAATTATTTCACTTATTTTTTCGGTTTCAGAAACGAAATTCGGACCAATAGCTTGCCAAGTAGTACCACCATCTGTCGATTTGTAAACACCACGACTAAATGTAACACCGCCATCATCATCGCCGGTGCCAATAAAAATAGTATTGTGATCCGTAGGAGATAATGCAATAGCAGAAACACCAATTTGTGGCAAGTGGTCAGACAATGCTGTCCAATCGGTACCGCCATTTGTGGTTTTCCAAATACCTCCGGCAGGAGTGCCTACATACATTATTTGATTGTCTGTCGGGTCAATCAGTACGGCATTGACGCGTCCTTTGTCGGCTGAACTGCCATGACGATTAATAAGCGTAGGACCTACACTTGTCCAGTTGCTGTTATCTTGTATGCTTCTTGCCAAGAACTGTTTTTGCTGAAAAGCTTCATCTATTGTGCTTATGGGACGAAAACCTTTATCGCTAAAATAGTCTTTCCAGATATATTTCCATCGTTGGTATTGTTTCATACCACTGCCTTTTTCAAATTCGTTATGCGAATTGAAATACTCGTTGTAATTGTTTTCTAATTGTTCAAATGCATTTGGGTTATTTTTATTAATACCCTGCTGCCACGGTACCATTTCGTTGTATTGAGCAAAAATGCCTTGTAATGCAAGAAAAGAAGCGAGAATAAATATTTTTTTCATGTGGATAAATTATTTAATGATTAATTTTTTTGTGATAATATCTTCTTTTGAATATAAATTGATTAGATATATTCCTTTGGATAAGGAAGAAACATCAATATTGACAGAGTCTGAGCCTGCATTTACACGCTGTTCGTAAATAATCATTCCTTGCAAGTTGACAATGTTTAAGTGCTGAGGCTTGATTTGATTCCAAAGGATTTTTACTTCATTATCTGTCGGATTAGGGTACAGTAACAGCTTGCTATTAGTATTTAATTTTTCAGCAATTTTTAATTGATCAATAACAACGCCTTCTTGTGCTGATAAAGGGTCGGATGCCATAACAAAACGAAATATTACAGATGGTTCATTGTTGATGAAAGATAAGTCGTGTTTGTAGGTATTCATAGACAAATTTGTGCCTGTCCATTGTCCTCCAACGCAAGCTCCTTCACTTGATTCACTGTTATACCATTTTCTATCGCCGTAGGCACCCAAGATTTGCCATGTATTACCGCTGTCAATAGTGTATTCTACATAAAAAGCATCGTAATCTTTTTCGATGTCATGTGCCATAATAAAACTGATTTCGGGATTTGATAATTGTGTCAAATCATAGCAGGGTGACAATAAATAATCTTTTGTATCATTGTTGTAAGTGCCGTTGGCATTGGTGCAATATGCTTTGTTTCCGCTGCCGGTTTTGTTTAGGTTTGCACCGGACGGATTGGCAAGTTCCCAACTGCTGTTATTGTTGTCGCTGTAATTGATAATGGCATCGTCTGTGGCATCTTCAAAAGTATTCAAATAAGGTAATTCTTCATCGTGATTTACAACTATGTTTTTTGTCATTATATTATTACTGGCCAATTGATCGCCTGTTAAGATGACTTTGGCTTCGATAAAGTGACTGCCTTCTGTCCAATTTTGATTTGCCGGCGTGATTTCCGTAGTCTGATTTGCACTTAGCGAGCCTGACCAGTTCTCGGTTTGAGGAACACCGTCAATGGTATATGTAACATCAAATTGATGTATGGTTTCAGTTCCTTTATTTTCGACAACAAATTTTATATTAGGTTCTCCGTTGCATTCTAACAAGTGTCCTGAATTGCCGGTAATTGCTTTGAGTTTAGCATCTTTTGCCGGTAGGTAAACCGTAATGGGGGTTTCCCACACACCTCGTCCGTGTGTGCCGGCAACCAATAGTCCTTGGTCATAATTTATTTCTAAATCATAAACCAAGGTATTTGGTAAGTCTGCTGAAAATATTTGCCAACCATTTGTTGTATCATCGCGATAATATACACCTAAGTCAGAGCCTAAGTATAACGAATTGTTTGGGCTAAACATAAGATATCTTATGACATTAAGGTTTTCGCCGGGTAAATTTCCGGTAATATTATTCCAAGTATTGCCATCATCTGACGATTCCCATACACGACCGCTTGCGGTACACCATATTTTGTGGTTTGTACTATTTACAGCAATTGATTTTATTCTTCCTTGTGCATCAAATAATTCGGTAAAATTGACACCGCCATCGGTGCTTTTGTATAATTTCCAACCAACAGCTACGTATATATGATCCGGCTGTTGAGGGTCGCAGGTTATGGTTTGGATATTTGAACTAAACTCATTTGTTGTTAATGCTTGCCAAGTACTTCCTCTAAGTTTATAAAGTTTTTTAAAACCGGCAAATACATGATTGTTTCCGTTTATAGCAAGTGGAGTAACCCAATTGCCCATTTCACCACTTGGAATTGAGATAGTGTTGGAAATACTCATTCCTCCGTCGGTTGTTTTGAATAAGGCATTGCCGTAATATAAGAAACTAAATGCTGTATTGTTGTTTCTATTACTGATGACATTGTCCATACCGTCACCACCATGCCATACGCGCCAATTCATATCTTTTCTAGCGTAGCCACCATTATCTTGTAAGCCGCCAAATATTTGATATCTTTGTTCATTAGCTATCGATATTCGATAAAACTGACCAATAATTAAATTACGATTTAGACCTCTAAATCTTGTCTGGTCGTTGTTCGATCTGTACACACCACCATCTGACCCAACGTATAATTTGTGGTTGTAAAATCGTAAGAAATGAATATCTGCATGTGTGTATTTTTCATCAACAGTGTTCCAATGATTAAATTGTGTAAAACTGTCTCCTCCATTTGACGAGTAGTAGATATCAACATTGCCTATATATATATCATTGGGATTGTTGTCGGAAACAGCTATGGCAAAATCGTACCATGTTTGATTGCGCTGTCCAAAAATATTTGAATTTTCAGACGTTTTTGTAAAGCTGTCTCCTGTATTATTTGAAATGTATAATCCCGAAAAATCGCCATTTTGACGCGATGTTGCTACATATACATTATCAGGAGCAGCAGGGGTTACATCAATAACTAGCCTGCCATAAGCAGTCGAAGATAATGTTATTTGTGTAAAATTTTCGCCGCCATCTATTGATTTGTAAAATGAGCTACCCGAAACAGTATAAATAATATCAGGATTAGTTGGGTGCATACGCATCTCTTTGGCATTAATTTGTAATTTGTTTTGCCAAGTTGTGCCGCCGTCAATAGTCTTATATAAACCGTCTGACGAAGCAACAAAAATAATGTCCGGATTTGCCGGATGAATGATAATTTCGCTAATTACTTCTGTTTCAGAGGCAAAATTAGGACCAATGCCTTGCCAAGTGATACCACCATCGACAGATTTATATACACCACGACTGTATGTTCTGCGTGCGTCATCATCACCTGTGCCTATGTATATGGTATTGTGATCAGTGGGTGATAAAGCAATTGCAGATACGCCAATCTGAGGCAAATGATCAGTAAGAGGAGTCCAGTCTATACCTGCATTGGTCGATTTCCATAAGCCACCCGCAGGTGTTCCTGCATAAATTATTTGATCAGAGTTTGAGTCAACTAAAATAACATTGACACGACCTTTGTCGGCAGATGTGCCACCTTTTCTTATTCTTGAAGGTCCAATATTTACCCATGCACTATTATCCTGTGTATTTCTTGCCATTTGTTCTTTTTGTGCAAATGCTTTGTTAATAGTTGATATAGGTTTAAAGCCATCGGAGGTAAAATAATTTTCCCAAACATATTTCCATCGCATATAGGGTTTCATACCGCTACTTTTGGCAAACATATCGTGTGTAGAAAAGTATGTTTTAAAATCCTGATTTAATTTATCAATGGATTTTTGTTTATTTTTCGTATCACTGTTCCAAGGAACCAGTTCATTGAACTGAGCAAAAGCAGATTGTGTTAACAATAATAGTAGAATGTATAGTATCTTTTTCATTTAAAACATTTTTTTGAGTTTGAAATCTATTCCTTTTAGATTAGGTTTTTCCGATTTTTGCATTAGTTTTCGAAGACTGTCATGCTTGGCTTTTTGAATAGAGTCAATGCTTAAAATATCTTCAAATTCATCGAAACTGTAATGGTATATTTTTATCTGATTTATGGTCTTGTTTATATTGTTTACAATAATGTTTAAAGTTTTTTCAATGCTGTCCTTATTAGTTTCTTTGTTTTGTAATAAGAAATACATTTTTTTTAAATTTATTTCAGTTAATACCAACCTACTGCTTACAGTAGCCGTGTCTATTCTTTGGTTTTTTGGTGATTGCCGAAGTTTTTTAACATAGTCTAAATTTTGTTTAGTTATATCAATTAGCTCCTCAATCGAATATTCTTTTTTATGTAAGCTGCCAAACAATTGACCAAAGTTCTTATTTTTTTTTAAAAGATCTTCAATGTCTTTTGTAGAATTAACACTTTCAGTTTGTTTTATTACTATTTGTGTTTTTTTCTTATTTTTTTGAGAACTTTTCAATTTGTTCTTGGATTTATTTTCACAAGATGAGCTTATTAGCAAAAACAACCCAATTAATAAATACCCTATTTTTTTCATAAGTGCAAAATAATGAAAAAATATTATTATTTGCTTGATTTTATGATAATATTAGTAATGTTTTATTCGGAAATAAATTATATTTGCTCACACACAACAGAAATATTTATGAAAAATATACTTATTATAGGAGCAAACGGGCAGATTGGCACCGATTTATTATCACAGTTACGTAGTAAATATGGGGGGGCTAATGTTATTGCTTCGGATATTAATAAACCCAAAGAAAAAGACGATTATTTTACGCTGTTAGATGCTACCGATAAGGAAGCAATGCAAAAAGTATTTAAAGATTATCAAATTGATGAGGTCTATCTTATGGCAGCCATACTTTCTGCCAATGCCGAAAAAATGCCGATGAAAGCTTGGGATATAAATATGAAGGTTTTATTTAACGCATTAGAGCTGGCAAAAGATGGTTTTGTAAAAAAGATTTTTTGGCCGAGTTCCATAGCCGTTTTTGGTCCTAATACGCCAAGAATTGACACTCCTCAGTATGCAATTATGGATCCCAATACAGTATATGGTATTAGCAAATTAGCCGGCGAACGCTGGATTGAGTATTACCAAGATAATTTTCATGTAGATGTGCGTAGTATAAGATATCCGGGTATTATCAGCTGGAAAACAATGCCGGGTGGCGGTACAACCGATTATGCCGTAGAGATTTTTCATGAAGCCTTAAAAAATGGAAAATACACATCATTTTTAAACAAAAACACACGTTTACCGATGATGTATATGCCCGATGCTATTGAAGCAACCATTAAAATTATGGAAGCACCCGCCAATAAGTTAAAAGTGCATAACTCATACAATATTGCAGGCATTAGTTTTACACCTGAGGAATTAGCCGTAGCAATACAAAAGTATTTGCCGAATTTTAAAATTAATTATAAATCTGATTTCAGACAAGCCATAGCCGAATCTTGGCCGGAATCTATCAACGATTATGTGGCTTTCAAGGACTGGGGCTGGCATCATAAATTCGATTTAGATGCAATGGTCAAAGATATGTTAAGCAATCTGGCAAAAAAATATAAGCCAAGAGAAATGTTATTAATGTAGTTAATAATTTAGCGCGACAGCAAATTTTAGTTAATGCAAAAACTAAATTTTATGAATGGCATACTTCCGCCAACGTTCAATGGCTTCTTGCATATCATCAGGAATCTCGGAGTTAAATTCTACAAACTTATTAGTTGTAGGATGCACAAAACCCAAAGTTTTTGCATGTAGTGCTTGTCTGGGCAATGCTTTAAATGTATTGTCAACAAACTGCTTGTATTTAGTAAAGGTAGTACCTTTCAGTATTTTATTGCCACCATACCTTTCGTCATTAAAAAGCGTGTGCCCAATATATTTCATGTGTGCGCGAATTTGGTGAGTGCGCCCCGTTTCGAGTTCTAATTCTAAAAGCGTTACATAACCAAAACGCTCTAAAACTTTGTAGTGTGTAACGGCATGTTTACCTTGATCTCCTTCCGGAAAAACAATCATCTGCAAACGATTTTTCGGGTTGCGTCCTAAATTGCCTTCTACGGTTCCTTCGTCATCTTTGACATCGCCCCAAACCAAGGCAATATATTTTCTTTTTGATGTTTTCTCGGCAAATTGTTGTGCCAATTTGGTAATAGCGTGTTCTTTTTTGGCAATCACTAATAATCCGGTGGTGTCTTTGTCTATCCGATGTACTAAACCGGGTCTGTTATCCGAATTTTTAGGCAGATTTTCAAAATGATAAATCAAGCCGTTTAGCAATGTGCCACTATAATTTCCGTGTCCCGGATGTACTACCATACCGGCAGGTTTGTTTATAACAATCACATCGTCGTCTTCATATACAATATTAAGAGGAATGTTTTCCGGAACCAATAGATTTTCGTAGGGTGCGTAAGGTAATACAATCTTAATTTGGTCTAATGGTTTTACCTTATAATTTGATTTCACAGCCTTTCCGTTTACTAAAACGCCACCATCTTTTGCAACGTTTTGAATACGATTTCGGGCTAAATTTTCAATCTTATCGGTAAGATAGCGGTCAATACGCACAGCGCCTTGTCCTTTGTCAACGGTAAAACTATAATGTTCAAATAGCTTTTCTTCTTCGTCTTCAAACGGCTTGTTAGTTTTCAATGACATTGTTTAGAGTGTTTTTTATATTTTCATCTACATTTTCTTCACTTTCAGGGCTTGCGCCACCGTCTATTGGACGTTTACCGTCACCGATGATTAAATCAACAGATGATGTTTTAGGTATTTTATCTCCTCCCTTTATGCTGTCTTTGCCGTGAAGGGCATACAAAACGATTTCTGCAAAATAGGGACGAGTGGTAATTTTACCAATTTTAAAACCCGAAGAACGCAATAGGGTTTTAGCTTGCCTTTCGGTTTTTCCTATAATTTTAGGAAGTGTAACATTGGCATAAGCATCGCTGTTTATTTTGACATAAATCTTTCTGCCTACTTTTACCTTGTCGTCTTTTCTGGGATTTTGTTCAACAATTGAATATTTCGGAAATTTCGGATTATAATCGACGGTGTCAATAACCACCAAATTCATTTTACGACTTTCTAAGATTTTTTCAGCTTCTTCAATAGATTTTTTTTGCAAATCGGGTACCAAATGATATTCGTTGTGATGGGTGTATGAATTTAAAAAAAATTTAAGTCCAAAAACAGCAACTACCGTCAATACAATAGCAGCCAAAAGGTTTTTGAAAAAAGTTTTACTGATAAGAAATTTGAAAAAATCCATTGCTATTCATTATTTATGATGCACAAAAGTACTGATTTTTTTTGAGATTGGAATATTCGGGTTTTGATGATAGATTTTGAAGAAAAAAATATTGTTTTTACTAAAAATTATCAGCCAATTCACTCAAAAACTTGACAAATTCATCGCTGTCATTAGGGCAAGAAACAACCTCGTATCGTTGCACACCCATTTGCTCGGCTACTTTTTTATACAATATTGATAGTTCTAAAAGTGTCTCCGAATTGTCAATGACAAATGAAAGCGGATAAATCAGCAGCTTTTGCGCTTTGTGTTTTTGAATGCTGTCTTCTAAGTAAGGTTTTAACCATTTTACAGGACCTACACGCGATTGATATGCTAAGCTAACCGAGGCAAAATCAGATAGTTGTTGTTTTAAAAAGCTAACTTGCTCTGTAACTTGTGCTTGATATACATCACCTTTGTCAATTATTTTTTGTGGCAATCCGTGTGCCGAAAAAATCAAATTCCATTCAGATGGATTGGTTACTTTTTTACGAATATTGTCAATAATTATCTGATTGTAAGCTGCGGATAAATAAAATGGTTTTACAACTTTGACCTTGCCTTTGTATTTTGTCTTTTTGAGTTCGTCTAAACTACTTTCGACCGTTGTAGTAGAGTAGTGCGGGTAAAGAGGCGCAAGGATAATTTCGTCAAATTGATGTATGATTTCATCTAAGTACGGACGCGTGTATCGCATTGAAAAAAGCACGGTTTCACTGCGTTTTTCTTGTAGTTTTCGGGTCAGCTGTTCGGTGATTTTATAAATTGGACTTCCATTGATGGTTTTGTATTCATTCCATATATTTTTGTAACGCAGATTCGAAATGATAGGCGCTAATAAATACCGTAGCGGACTACTGATAATACGCTTGTCCGAAAACATATTTTTTAAGAATAATTTCAGTTCATCGGCACTGCGTGCTCCACCCATATTCGTTAGAATTATGGCTGTTGATTTTTGATCCTTAACGGTTTGATTTTTGTGATTCATTTGTTGACTTTTCAATAACTCCGAACAGCAATGCGTACCTCAAAAAAATGCTGTCTTTTTGTCGATTAAGAAAATAACCTGAATTTTGAGTAGGCAAATTTAATACTTTTTGTCTTAATTTATCAGTTGTTTATTAACTATTCTAATTTCATAACGGATTGCTTTATGTTTTTTTAGTTTCAACAAATTTCTTGCAGATATGTTTCTAAAAACCTATAAGTTCTATCGGAGATTTGCTTGCCTGGCAAAATGTGAAGCGAAAATTAAGTAACACTTGCTTCAATAAAGTATAATAATTTTATGTAGTTTTGTTCAATAATTAAAAAAAAAACATAAAATGTCATATATAGATTATGCAATCGACAACAATATAGGTGTATTAAAATTTAATCGCCCCGATAAATATAATGCTTTTCACAAAGAATTACTTCAAGAATTAGCAGATTTGCTCATTAACGAGGACAAAAACGACGATTTAAAAGTGCTGATTATCACAGGTGAAGGCAAGGCTTTTTCGTCAGGTGTTGACTTAAAATCATTGCTGGATTTAAAAACCGTAGAACAAGCAAGAGATTTTGCCTTGTTGCTCGAAAGTACTTCCGAATTAATATATAATTTTTCAAAACCAACAATAGCCGTAGTAAACGGATTGGCCTTGGGAGGCGGGTTTGGTTATGCTACGGCAGCCGATATAAGAATTATGTCTATTGGTGCAAAAGTTGGTTATCCGGCAGTGAAATTAGGAGCTATTTTGCCGGCAACTTGTACAATGTATCTCAATAGTTTAATAGGCGAGGGGCGAAGCAAAGATTTATTGCTCACCGGTAGAATGCTACAAGCCGATGAGGCTTTGACAATGGGTTTGGTCAATTATATTGCTATGCCAGACAACCTGATGCAGTTTGCCATAGACAAAGCAAAGCAAATAATGGAAGCGCCCGGATTAGCCCTCTTGTACACCAAAAATACGGTTAATTATACCACTAAAAAAGAAATTGAAGCCGCCAAATTATATGCTGCTGACAATTTTGCCTTCTTGTCGCAAACAGCCGAGTGGCAAAAACGAATGAATGATTTTGCAAACAAGAAAAAGAAATAGCTTATAAATATTTGAAATTTGAAAACATTTTTCGCGAGGTCAGATAATCGAGACAATCTTCGTTTTGATAGGCTTCGCGCTCAAAAGAAATGTTTTGATAGGCCAAAAACGAATTGCGATAATAAAGTAGTTTTATGAGGTACTCCAATAAATAAAGCACAAAAAAACCAAACCATAACAATTCTTTTTGTTGCCGAATGTGGATTTTTTCGTGATTGATAAGCACATAATCGGTTTTGTAATTTGCGTGTCTGACAAAAATAAACGGATAAATGGTCAAAGCGCTAAATTTACGTGCAATAATATGTGGCAATGTAATAATCATTTTCTTAAATTGGTGACAAAAATAGTAAAATTTAACAATTGTTGCTGTTGTAGGTTAATATTTTCTTAATTCTGAATCATTTATAGCTAAAAATATTACTTTTACCCTATAAAAAAATTGTTATGCAAGAGATAACAAGCACAAATAATGCCAAAATTAAGCAACTTATACAACTGCAAAAAAAATCGTCTTTGCGAAAAGCACGTCAAGAATTTGTAGTTGAAGGTAAGCGAGAAGTGAGCTTGGCAGTCAAAAATGATTTTCAAATCGATACCATATATTTTCTGCCGGAACTGATTTCTATTGACGAAGTCAAAACTTGGAATAACGACAAAAATATTAAATTTAATATCATTGCGGTTTCAAAAAAAGTATTTCAAAAAATTACTTACAGAAACACAACCGAAGGATTATTGGCAGTTGTCAAAATGAAAGAACATTCATTAAATAGTATTAAATTATCAGAAAATCCTTTATTGCTAATAGCCGAAAGTATTGAAAAACCCGGAAATATAGGCGCAATGCTTCGTAGTGTTGACGGTGCCGGAGCAGACGCCTTGATTTTGGTCAATCCGGTGGTCGATTTGTATAATCCTAACCTTATTCGCGCAAGTTTAGGTACACTGTTTAGTAACCAAATAGCCATTACAGACACCTCTGGATTGCAAGATTTTTTGCAAAAAAATAATATAGATATGTATGCGGCAACCCTTCAAAATGCCAATGCTTACTATCTAAACGATTACAAGAAAAGTACAGCAATAGCAGTAGGCGCCGAAGATGTAGGTTTGCATAAAGAAATGAGAAAGATAGCCAAAAAATCTATCTATATACCTATGTTGGGACAAGCCGACTCGCTCAATGTGTCAGTGTCAGCAGCTCTGTTGCTGTATGAGGTGCTTAGACAACGTAAAATGAATTAATTATGAAACTAAGTTATCTTCAAATATTACCCATCTTATTGCTTTTTTCTTGCCACTATATCTCACAAGAAAGAACTAACGAAACAAAGATAAGGGCAGTAGTTGTAAATCCTAAAAAAACCGATTTTTATATCTCAAAAGATTTTTTTCAACAAGATGTAGATACTTTGATTTTAGATGCTGATAATGAAGTTGTCAAAAAAATTGAAATATCGCAAGAAGGCTTATATCTGTTGCATTTATTTCCTGAGTTTCAAACAATTTATCTCAAACCCGGAGATTCTTTGTCAATGCACATTAATGTTGATGAGTTTGACGAGTCTTTAAGTTTTTCCGGAGGACTGGGATTTGAAAACAATCTACTTATTGATTTGTTTTTAATCAACGAAAAACAAAATACACTGTATTTTAAAAATCGTAGCGTCTTAACAAAAAAACAATTGTTAAAGCAAATAGATTCTTTCGCTTTAATTAAAAAAGATTTGTTGAAAGAATATGACTCAGAATTGAAAAATACCAGCGAAAAATTCAAAAAAATAATTGATTTATATACTAAAATCACAGCATATAGCATCAAAGAAGATTATATTAGCAAACACCCAAACGAAAAATTTTCTAACAAATTTTTGTCTCATAGAAATATCTTAAAAGAACCTATTGTAGATCATAGCATTATCAATCTCTTCTCTTTTGTCGATGCGTATTTTAGGAATACAATTCATCATAAAAATAAATCGAAAGAAGAAGTACATCAATTATTGATTGAGAATTGCAACAAAAAAATATACGATAAAGATTTTAGAAGTGTAGTGCTAACAAGGTATTGCTATGAATACATTAGTAATTATAAAATGAGTAGAGAGGATACTATAATTAAAGCATATTTTTTTGGGAGATTATTGTTAGATCAATATCATCTCATAGTGGCACTTTTTGGTGTGGTGTTTAGTATAAAGGAGATGGTACTAACATACTTGCCACAAATAATAACTATTTTTTTCTATCAAATT
>CAZSBI010000212.1:0-8537 GCA_964604735.1 uncultured Flavobacteriaceae bacterium
TGACACGTTTGATAAAGTCAAAAAAGCTTTTGTACTCACCATTTTGTTCGCGTTCTGATATAATTGCCTCAACAGCGGCTTGCCCGACACCTGAAGCGCCCCCTAATCCGTAGCGGATATTCCCTTTTTTATTAACCGTATATAGATATTTTGACTCATTGATATCGGGTGGCAATACTTCAATACCCATTTTGCGCGTTTCACCCATTAAAAAGGAGAGTTTGCTTGCATCTTTTAAGTTATGCGACAATACGGCAGCCATATATTCTGACGGATAATTGGCTTTTAGGTAAGCAGTTTGATACGAAACAATAGCATAACTTACAGCGTGCGAACGGTTAAATGCATACGAAGCAAAGGATTTCCAATCCTCCCAAATTTTATCTAAAATTTCTTTTGGGTGGCCGTTTTTTTGTCCGCCTTCTAAGTATTTTGGATACATTTCTGCCAGTAGTGCGTGGTTTTTTTTACCCATTGCTTTACGCAACACATCGGCTTGACCTTTGGTAAAGTTTGATAATTTTTGCGACAGCAACATTACTTGCTCCTGATAAATGGTAATTCCGTAAGAATTTTTGAGATATTCTTCCATTTCGGGCAGGTCGTAAGTTACTTTTTCTTGTCCGAATTTACGTCTGATATAACTCGGAATTTTTTCCATCGGACCGGGACGATAAAGAGCCACCATTGCCACCAAGTCTTCAAATTCGGTAGGGCGAAGCGCCATCAAATGTTTTCGCATTCCATCTGATTCAAACTGAAAAACGGTTACGGTTTGTCCGCGTTGAAAAAGTTTGTAGGTGTTTTCGTCGTCAAGTGGTACATTATCAATATCAATTTCAATACCTTGTCTGTCTTTGATAATTTGCAAGGCGTCACGAATAACGGTTAGGGTTTTAATTCCCAGAAAGTCCATTTTAAGCAATCCGGCACTTTCTACCACCGAGTTGTCAAATTGCGTAACATACATATCGGAGCCTTTGGCTGTGGTTACGGGCACTACTTCGTCCAAGGGTTTGGGAGCAATAATAAATCCGCAAGCATGTAAGCCTAAATTTCGCAAAGAACCTTCGAGACGTCCGGCGGTTTGTATGGTTCTGGCGGCATCGTCGTTACCTGAGGCAATTTCTGCCAGTTCCATTACTTCGGCAATCATTTCGGGACGCTTGGCTTTATCTTTTATTTTTTCTTCGTTTTTATTGATAATCAATTCCAATGAAACGTGAGCTTTTTTGCTCAAAGCGTTACTTTCTTGTAAGGGAAATTCGGTTATACGTGCCGCATCTTTAATAGACGATTTGGCTGCCATTGTACCATAAGTAATAATTTGTGCTACGCGCTCCCTACCGTATTTATTGATGACATACTGAATTACCAGTTCGCGTCCTTCATCGTCAAAATCCATATCAATATCGGGCAAAGACACCCTCTCCGGATTTAGAAAACGCTCGAACAGCAATTGGTATTTAATGGGATCTACATTGGTAATTTGCAAAGCGTAAGCAACGGCAGAGCCGGCGGCGGAGCCACGTCCGGGACCACACATTACTTTCATCTTTTTGGCTTCGCGAATGATATCTTGCACAATTAAAAAGTATCCCGGATAGCCGGTTTTTTCGATAGTTTCGAGTTCAAATTCGAGACGTTCTCTGATTTCGTCAGTTATTTTGCCCCAACGATTTTTAGCACCTTCATAGGTAAGATAGCGCAGATAAGCATTTTCGCCTCGTTTGCCACCGTCGATATCATCTTCGGGATTGATAAATTCTTCGGGGATATCAAATTTAGGCAACAATACATCTCTTTTGAGTTCGTAGCTCTCTATTTTATCGACAATTTCTTGGATATTATTGATAGCCTGAGGAATGTTCTTGAACAATTCTTTCATTTGTTCTTGAGATTTAAAATAGAATTCCTCATTGGGTAATCCGTTTCTAAATCCGCGTCCGCGTCCTTTGGGCGTCGATTGTTTTTCGTTTTCTTTGATACACAATAAAATATCTTGTGCGTCGGCATCAGATTGTTCGATATAGTATGTGCTGTTGGTTGCTACCACTTTGACTTGTCGGTCTTGTGCAAATTTTAGCAATACTTCGTTGACGTGTGCCTCTTCGGGCAGATTATGGTTGAGCAACTCCAAATAATAATCGTCGCCAAATATGTTTTTCCACCATAAAACAGCCTCTTCGGCTTGTTTGTCGCCTAAATTAAGTATTTTTTGGGCAATTTCGCCACCCAAACCACCGCTTAATACAATAATATCATCTTTGTATTTTGCTACAAAATCGCGCCCGATTCGTGGTACATAATAATAACCTTCGGTGTGTGCCAGCGATGATAATTTGATTAGATTTTGATAGCCATTTTTGTTTTTAGCCAAGAAAATTGTGGTATATCCGTTATTTTTTTTGCTTTTGTCCGTATGGTCATCTACTACTTTCAGTTCAACACCCAGAATTGGTTTTATCTGATTTTCGGGTTCTTTGTCAGTATTAAATTTTTCGAGTTTTGATACAAAATGAAAAGCGCCCATCATATTATCGATATCCGTAATGGCAATGGCAGGCATTTTGTATTCGGCAGCTTTTTTGATTAAAGCATCTAATTTTGTAGTCGATTGCAAAACCGAGTATTGTGTATAATTGTGCAGATGAGAAAACGGCGCATCAATAGCGGAAACTTTGGTAGTTTTATCCGTTTTTTGAGTTTTTTCGTCAGTTTTCTTTGCTATTTCCTCACTCCATTGTTTTAGGTTTTTGTGCGGAATACCGATGGGTTTAATTTGCCTTGGGTTTGCTGTTTGAAAATGAGTTAAATATCCCGGCTCTTTATGTAGCTCTGCTTCTGTAAATTCGCCTAATCTTATCAATTCTAAAAAAGCTCTTGTCGTAGCTTCGACATCGGCGGTTGCATTGTGTGCTTCGGCAAAATCTTCATTAAAAAGATGCTTGTACAGTTCGCCTAATTTTGGCAGTTTATACCTGCCTCCTCTTCCGCCCGGCAATTGACATAGCAAGGCTGTTTTTTCGGTGGCAGTGTCCAAAATATCTATATCTGTCAGTTTTGTGTCGATGTTTTTTCTAAGAAACTCGGCGCCGGTAACATTGATATCAAAACTGATATTATGACCGACTACAAAATCAGCTTTTTGTAGCGTTTTATTAAATATTTGGAGTACTTCTGCCAAGTCCTGTCCTTCGGCAAGTGCCAGTTCGGTAGAAATGCCGTGAATATTTTGCGATGTAAAAGGAATATTAAAACCTTCGGGTTTGATTAAGAAATCTTGATGTTCGATTATTACGCCCATATCATCGTGCAGTTGCCAAGCAATTTGCACAAGGCGAGGCCAGTTATCCAAGTCGGTTATCGGGGCATCATAGCTTTTGGGTAATCCGGTGGTTTCGGTATCAAAAATCAAATACATAATCAAACGGTTTTATTATAATTAAGAGTCTTTTTTGAGATGAGTTGATTTTTAATAGTCTGATTATCAACAAATAACAAAAACAACAAATACTTTTTTTTCAGAAGTAAAGTTATACATTTTAGGCATTGAAAAAGTAAATATTTATTAACAATTTTGTCAATAATTACAATTTACAAGTCGTTTTACTTTATTTTCGTAAGGAGACCTTAGGTTGTGTTTTTATCTCTTTACAATTTTAAAAGTACCGGCATTGTTATGAATATCCGTAATTTTAATCAGATAAGAACCTTTTGCCAAGTTTCCGATATTTATTTGTCCGTTATGCAAAGTAGCATTCATAATTTTTTGCCCCAAAATATTATAGATTTCAATACTTGAAATTTCGATATCATCGGCAATTTTGATTGCTATTTTTCCTTTGGTCGGATTGGGATAAATGCTAATATTTTGTGTTATAAAATTATTGTTAATCACAGCATTGGAATCGACTGTAAGTGCTAAGGATTGCAAATTGTTGCTTTCGTCATTTTCGACTAACAATTCCTGATAATCTTCGACAAAAAGTACGTAGTAGTTTCCATCGGTAGTTGTAACGGGTATCGTTAAGGCTTTGCTGATATTTTGGCTGGCAAAACCATTTAACGGATTGATATACACATAGTTTAGCAAACGGTCATTGGCATCAAAAACTTGATCTGTTGATAAGTAAAAACCGATGCGCGTTCTATCAGAAGGCGGTTGGGTAATATTTTGTACGGAAATAGTCACATTGACGACGTGTCCCGGTGCTATTGTATTGACATCTATTGTCGGATTGTTGCCGACTAAATCAGGGTGTGGATGCGAAGCATTGCAACGGTAAATATATCCGGGATTGTAATAATGGTCTGCAATCCATTCGTAGCTTTGGTATTGTTGTGCCCAGCGTTGTGTGCCCCACTGACACATACCGCGTCCGTGACCGTAGCGTGCGTGTCCGGCGCAAACATTGTCCGAAATACAAGGCCAAGAGCTGCCTGTACCGCTATATCCATCGCCGCAACCTTCTCCTGCCGGTGCACCTTGTCCGTTATTTTCGGCCGAGTACTCAGAACGTGCAATGTTGTCGCTTGCGGTTACCAAAAAATATCCATCGGTGGCAATTGCAGCGTTTACACAAGAAGTTGCGTAGTCGCTGTCCCAAACTTGCTTGCAAGTTGTGTTAGAAATATCATAATTCGGATTGATAGGATGTAGGGTGTAATAGGCACCATAGCTTTTATAAGGAAGTGTTCCTGATTCTAAGGAGGCTTGTTCCCAACTGCTTAGCCATTCGTCGTTCAATCCTTTTTTGACATAATTGAGTATGGTCATTACCGATACCGAAGAACAACTATTACACGAACAACTCAATCCTACTTTGATGGTTGTAGGAAAATTGGTGCAATTGGCACTGCGTTGCAGTGTTGTGAGTGAGTTTACGGCATTTTTAATGGTATTGATCAATGAATGATTGTCAATAGGAGTGCTTTGTTGCAAGGGAGTAATGTTTTGCGCTTCTAAAAACACAGCCTTATGTTCAAGTGCTTTTGACAGGCGGTATTTTTCGGTATATGTTTTATATCCTTGTGCTTTTGCTGTAAATGATAAACTATCTCCTGCTTTAAGCATTAAAAAATTATCAAAATCGGTTTTTTTGATGTTTAATCTTGCTTGATGACTTTGCAGACTAAAATTATTT
Organism: uncultured Flavobacteriaceae bacterium; assembly: GCA_964604735.1. Lineage (GTDB taxonomy): Bacteria > Bacteroidota > Bacteroidia > Flavobacteriales > Flavobacteriaceae > WGBX01. The sequence goes on from CAZSBI010000212.1 coordinate 5,148, forward strand.
TCGTTCAAATGCAAAGTTGCATCGATGGGTGCGCCTGTTTCTTTGTCAAAAAAACGAACATCAATTAAGCTGCTAGTTTGTGCATTTTCGGTAGGCAGTTGGTAGTTTAGTTGCGATAAAATTACTTTTACATCTATATGATTTACGTCCTCTGTCAGTTCAAAATCCGTTTCAATGGCTTCATAATTTTCGGCATAAAAAGAAAGATGTATTTTGCCAAAACCGGTTTTTATGAAAAAACGACCATATTGGTCTGCTTTGTATAATTGACTTTTTTGGTTAGACTGTTCAACTAAGACATAAGCATTTGTAATGCGTTGAAAAGTATAAGCATCTTCGAAATGCAATTTAATGCTTTGCGCTGACAATAATCCTGATGTCAATAAAACAAGAAGAAGTAAATATTTTTTCATAAGAAAGTGTTTTTTTTGTTAGTGTTCTCAAAGCTAAAAAAATATTTTTAATAAATGACTGAATTTTGTTTAAAATCAAAGAAAAATATATACTTATCATAAAAAAACAGGAGACTTGTAAATTTTTGCCGGTATATTTTTAGATTAGCTCTGCGGTAGATTCAATTAACAAATGCAATTTTTTGGTTTATAAGTTTACAAAATAATTTTTAACAAATATTTGTATTGTTTGCTTTTTGTTGGTAACTTGCGGGGGGTATAAGGTTGTGTGTGCGATTGCTTGTGTGATTGTTGGGCAGCATAAGACACGACAACATTGCAACAAAAAAAAATATTTTTGTGTTAAAATGAGATTATTTCTCAATTATTTATATCTTTGCAAAACAATGAGACTATTTCTCATAAAAGTATTAAGTTATGATAATTGAATTTACAGTAGGAAACTTTTTATCATTTAAGGAAAAGAAGACATTATCCTTGAAAGCAACAAGTATAACTGAATATAAAGAATCGACTTTTATTATCGGTAAAAATAAATTATTAAAGAGTGTTGTTTTATATGGTGCGAATTCAAGCGGAAAGTCAAACCTTATTAAAGCAATGTCAATTATGAAGTTAATTGTTATGACATCTGTTGAAAAATCTTCTATTTCCAAAAATAAAGTAATTCCATTTTTATTAAACACTGAAACAGAAAATCAACCATCATTTTTTGAAGTAGTATTTCTAATTGGAAAAACAAGGTATAGATATGGATTTGAACTTGATTCAGAAATTATACACGGAGAATGGTTGTTTGAATTGAAAGGAAAAAAAGAGATACCATTATTTATTAGAGAAAAAGATGGAATTGGAATAACAAAAGATTTTGAAGAAGGAGATGGTCTTGAATCAAAGACAAGAGATAATGCTTTGTTTTTATCTGTAACAGATCAATTTAATGGGATTGTATCAGGAAAAATAATTAAATGGTTTAATAATTGGGCTACAATTTCGGGTTTACGACACGAGAATTATCGTGGTGTAACGTTTTCTTTATTAGAAAAGAAAAGATCAAAGGCTAAACTACTTGATTTTTTTAAAGATTTGGATTTAGGTTTTAATGAAATTAAATTAAGAAAAGAAAAATTCAAAAAACATTTATTACCAAACGATTTACCGTCAGACATTTTAGAAGATATAGTTTCTGACTTGCAAGGAAAAACAATTGCTCATATTGAAACGATTCATAAAAAATTTGATAATGAAGGAGAATGTATTGGAGAAGTAAACTTTGATTTAAGAGAAAGAGAATCTTCCGGAACAAATAAAGTAATTGATATTTCAGGACCAATTTTTGATACTTTAATAGGTGGTGGAATTCTTGTCATAGATGAGTTAGATGCTAAACTTCATCCTCTAATGACAGCAGCAATTACTAATTTATTTAATTCACCTGAATACAATTCAAAAAAAGCACAATTAATATTCGCTACTCACGATACCAATTTGTTATCTTACGGTCGTTTTAGACGTGACCAAATATATTTCTTGGAAAAAGATAAATATGAAGCTACTGATTTATATTCTTTAATTGAATACAAAGAAGATAATACAAAAATCAGAAAAGACCGTTCTTTTGAGAAAGATTATATTACCGGCAGATACGGTGCGATTCCTTTTATTGGTAATTTCGATAAACTTTTAACAAATGGCTAGAAAGATTAAAATTGATAATGCCATTATTAAAAGACGCTCTCGCAAAGAGAAAAAGCGACTAATTGGCTTCAAGTCTAAACGTATGTTCTATCTTATTGTATGTGAAGGTGAGAAAACGGAGCCAAACTACTTTTCATCATTAAAGGAATCTTTACCAAAAGGAGTATTGGAGTTAACTCAAATTGACATTGATGGAACAGGAAAAAACACATTGTCAATAATTGTAGAAGCTAAAAAATTAAGAAAAAGATACGAAGAAAAATATTTGCGAAAAATAGACAAAGTTTGGGCTGTTTTTGATAAAGATAGTTTTCCTTCAAAAAATTTCAACAATGCGATAAATAAAGGCGAGCATTCAAGACCTAAGATAAATTGTGCTTGGACTAATGAAGCATTTGAATTATGGTATCTTCTTCATTTTAGTTATTATAATACAAGCTTATCTAGACACCAATATCAAAAACTTTTAGAAAAAGAAATAATAAAAGCTTCTGGAAAAAAGGGATACAAATATAAAAAGAACTCAACAGAAATGTATGCTCTCTTGAATTCATTAGGGAATCAGGATTTTGCAATTTCTAATGCTGAAAAACTTGAAAAATTGTATAATGACCGAAGTTTTTCAAATCATAATCCTTGCACCAAAGTTCATTTACTTATTAAAGAATTAAAAGAATTGACAGAAGAATACGCTTCACAACAACAAATATAGCGCATACCTCAATTAGTTGTAAATATGTAAATTATAGTAATAAATAAAGTTTGTTGTGACACGAAAAATAGTCGTTTCAAAGTGCGGTACGCACCATATTTCAACCGTCAGACTGTCTAAAAACCCCTTCGTTTTTTCAAAAAACACTTGCATAATTTATCTATGTTTTGTAACTTTATACTGTAAAACAGCAAGTTATAAAATACATTCAAGGTAAAAACAGAAAACAATATTACATACAATCTACGCAGAATAATCAATTTAATCGGGTTCAAAACTTTGCTAATATACTTAATGGAGAGGGGAAGTTTAAATTTTTTGATAATTACCCAAAACAAAGCTATTTTAAGCAGATATAAGTCGTTATTTTTTCCCTCAAATTTTATCTTTCAAAACAAAAAAGCACTTACAAAAGTCGCTTAAATCAAATAAATATCAATTAGTAAAAGAAAAATTTAGTAAATTTGGAGGTTATTAGACGGACTGCCGTTATGCACAAGTGGTTAATGACGAAAATTGACAAATATTTGATTTTTCGTCATTAATATTATATCTTTGTTGAAAAAA
>CAZSBI010000213.1:0-2649 GCA_964604735.1 uncultured Flavobacteriaceae bacterium
TAGATGATACACCACAATAATCTCGAAATAAACAATGGCAATAACGGTTAGAAACAGAATAAAAACCAAGGCTAATGACAGCCCTAAGGCAACGACATACTGCTTAAATAAATTGCGTTTTACAATAAATTTATGCACCGATTCTTCAAAACCTGTCAGAATAGCATTGACCCCGTTGGTCATAAAAAGCACTGATAACAAGATACTTAGAGACATTAATCCCGCCTTGGGTTTGGTAGCAATATCAAAAATTACATTGTCTATTACATCAAAGGTTTTAGGTGGAATAATATCGTGAATAAATGCGATAAAATCTGTTTGAAAATTAGGAACCGGAATAAGCGGGATAAGCGTCAACGTAAACAGTAAAAATGGAAAAATAGCCATAAAAAAACTATACGAAATAGCACTTGCCCGAACGGTAATGGCACCTTTAAAAATGCCTTCCCAATACAATGCGCCCAAATCGTATAAAGACATACCCGAAAATCCAATCATATGGATTTTTTGAAGTAACTTTTTTATCTTTTGTTTTAGTTTTTTTAGCATTATTACGGGCTTTTGCCTGTTGATTTTATTACACAGCGCAATATACAACTTCTTGATAAATTGTGAAAATACTATTCTGTGTTAATGTTTATTGACTAACTGCTTTCAAGCTAAAATCCATATTGGAGACAGAATGCGTCAAAGCTCCTGACGAAATAAAATCAACGCCACAATCGGCATACTTACGCAAGGTTTGCTCGGTTATACCACCGGATGCTTCTGTTTCGTACTTATGATTGATGCGTTTAACTGCTTCGGTCAAATCTTCGTAGCTGAAATTATCCAACATAATTCTGTCAATATTTCCAACGCGAAGCACTTCATCTACCTCCTCTAAATTTCTTGTTTCTATTTCAATCTTTAAGTCTAATTTGTTGGCTTTCAAATATTTATTTGTCTTAACAATAGCCTGCTCAATACCTCCGGCAAAATCGATATGATTATCTTTGAGCATAACCATATCATACAAAGCAAAACGATGATTTGTACCTCCGCCAATAAGCACCGACCATTTTTCAAGGGCGCGAATGCCGGGTGTAGTTTTGCGTGTATCTAAAATCTGTGTATTGGTATCTTCTAAGATTTTTACATATTTATTGGTTTTGGTAGCAATGGCACTCATTCGTTGAATGGCATTGAGCACTAAGCGCTCCGCCTTCAATATCGACTGCGATTTCCCTTCGACCGTAAAGGCAACATCACCATAACGGACAAAGTCGCCGTCGTTGATAAACACTTCCGTTTTTAAATCTTTATCTATATAGTTAAAAACCATTTGAGCAAATTGCACACCGGCAATAATACCGTCATCTTTGACCAATAGTTTGGCTTTTCCTTTTGCTTCTTCCGGAATACAAGCCAAAGAGCTATGGTCACCTTCGCCTATGTCTTCTCTAACGGCATTGGCTATTATCAGCTCTAATTCTTTTTGAAATTGTACTTTACTTATCATTATTTTATGTGTTTATGTGCGTGATACGAAGAACGCACCAAAGGTCCGCTTTCAATATGGATAAAACCTAAATCTTTACCTATTAATTCATATTTTTTAAATTCGTCAGGGTGTGGATAACGTTCGACAGGTAAATGTTTTGGGGTAGGTTGCAAATATTGTCCTATGGTCATTACATCTACATTTACGGCACGTAAATCTTTCATTGTTTGAATAACTTCTTCTTCTGTTTCGCCCAATCCCAACATAATTCCCGATTTGGTTCTGTTAATGCCCTGCTTCTTTAAATATTGAAGCACCTGCAAACTGCGATCGTATTGAGCTTGTTTGCGTACTTGCTTAGTCAGGCGTCTTACGGTTTCTAAATTATGCGATACCACTTCGGGCGATACTTCAACAATAATGTCTAACAATTCCTCTTTTCCTTGAAAGTCGGGGATTAATGTTTCCATAGTAATATTGGGGCTGTATTCGCGAACTTTCCGAACGGTTTCTGCCCATATATTGGCACCGCCGTCGGGCAAATCGTCGCGATCAACCGAAGTAATCACTGCGTGCTTTACGCCCATCAATTTAATGGAATTTGCCACTTTTTCGGGTTCCGCCAAATCAGCAGGCAATGGTTTTCCGGTCAAAACGTTGCAAAATCCGCAGGAACGCGTACAAATATTACCTAAAATCATAAAAGTTGCTGTACCGTCGCCCCAACACTCGCCCATATTAGGACAACGTCCACTGGTGCAAATTGTGTGCAACTCATTGGTTTCTACTATATCACGTAGTTTTTTAAAATTATCTCCACTTGGCAATTTTACCTTTAACCAATGTGGTTTTCTTGTTGTTTTCATTTTTTTTTGTTTTTTTGCTTTTGGCTTTTGGCTGTTAGCTATTAGCTTATCTGAACAACCACCTACTTCGGACTTCCGACTTCCGACTTCCGACTTCAGACTTCCAACTTCCAACGCACTTTCTCCTTTTCCCTTTTACCTTTTACCTTTTCCCTCGCTCCTCGCTCCTCGCTCCTCCAACATATCACTAAGCAACTTCTTGGCTCTCAGTAATTTTATCTTTACATTATTTAATGGTTCATCTATTTTTTGTGCAATTTCTTTATAGCTGAAATCGTAAAAATAGCGCAATTCAATAAC
>CAZSBI010000214.1:0-4796 GCA_964604735.1 uncultured Flavobacteriaceae bacterium
AAACCAAGCAGGTCTCATATCCTGCGGTTCATTAGACAAAAGTTAATTTGAACTGATAACGAGTTGGTTTTTATTTGCAAAATAAATTGCTAAACGCAAAAAACCACTGAAATAGATACCAAAACTATACAAATTAACAATAAAAATATTAATAGTCCGCTTGATAATTTATTGAAAAACAAAAATAAATTTTAGCAAATATTTGCATTGTTTACTTTTTGTTGGCAACCTGCCGGGATATATGGATATCTGTGCAATTATGTGTGTATAATCCTTGCCTACCATTAAAAAAACTACCACACACAAGGGGATTTTGACAAAAATCATCAAAAAAAAGCAATCAAATTTTAAATTTCATTTGTTGAGATATTTTTTTACTTTTGCAAATGGCTACAAAAAAACACACACAAACAACGCTTGCCAATAAACAAGGCGGTATAGTTATCTTAGATTTTGGTTCACAATACAATCAATTGATTGCCAGACGCGTCAGAGAATTGGGCGTTTATGCCGAAATTATTCCTTTTAACAGTTCCTTAGAAAATATTTTACAAAACCAACCCAAAGGTATTATTTTATCCGGTGGTCCTTCGTCTGTATATGCCGATGATGCCAACCTGATTGACAAAAATATTTACGAACAAAACATTCCGGTTTTAGGTATTTGCTACGGTATGCAACTTACCACACATTTGTTAAACGGAACCGTCAGCAAAGGAAAAATTGGTGAATATGGCAAGGCTATTTTTTACAAGGACAGCAATCATTTGTTGCTTAAAAATGTACCGGAAAAATCGACCGTATGGATGAGCCATTTTGACGAAGTTACCCAATTACCCAAAGGATTTCAAAGCCTTGGACATACAGATACTTGTATTGCCGGTATTTATAACGATGATAAAAAAATCTATGCAACGCAATTTCATCCCGAAGTCAATCACAGCGAATTTGGCAAACAAATTATACAGAATTTTGTAGTCGATATTTGTCAAGCTGATAAGCATTGGAATTTGTCCGGATATATTACACGCACTATCGAAAACATTAAGAAAGAAGTCGGCAATCAAAAGGTTGTTTTAGGACTTTCGGGCGGCGTAGATTCGTCGGTGGCGGCAATGCTGATACACAAAGCTATTGGCGACCAACTGACTTGCATCTTTGTCGATACCGGATTGCTTAGACACAACGAAGGCAAAGCGGTTATGCAAACTTACGGCAAACATTATCAGATGAATATAAAAATGATTGATGCCCGAAATCAATTTCTAAATGCTTTAAAAGGCGTAACAGAACCCGAAGCCAAACGTAAAATAATCGGGCGCGAATTTATCGAGGTTTTTGATAGAGAAGCACAGCAAATAAAAGACGTCAAATATTTGGCACAAGGCACTATTTATCCGGATATTATAGAGTCGCAATCGGCAAAAGGAGGTCCTTCGGCAACCATTAAATCACATCATAATGTAGGCGGATTGCCCGAAAAAATGAATTTAAAATTGCTCGAACCGCTCAAAGAATTGTTCAAAGACGAAGTAAGAGCTATCGGATTAGAAATGGGAATTCCGCGCGAAATGATTATGCGTCATCCTTTTCCCGGTCCCGGATTGGGCATTCGTATTTTAGGCGAAATTGATGCCGAAAAAGTGCAAATATTACAAAAAGCCGATGCCATTTTTATCGAAGAGCTTCAAAAACACAACTTGTACGACGAGGTCAGCCAAGCATTTGTGGTTTTACTACCCGTTAAATCTGTTGGCGTAATGGGCGACGAACGCACTTATGAATATACAGCCGTAGTACGCGCTGCCAACACCACCGATTTTATGACCGCAACTTGGTCACGACTACCCTACGATTTTTTAGAAATAGTGTCATCAAGAATTATAAACGAAGTAAAAGGAATCAATAGAGTGGCTTACGACATCAGCAGTAAACCACCTGCAACGATTGAATGGGAATAACAACTGACTTCTCGCATTAAACGGTAGTATTTTTGCAATCTAAGAAAAAAGTATTTTTCGCAATTGCACAAGAGCAATGATTGTTGATAAACGATTGTGTCGTTTTTTTAAAGTGCTATATTTTTTTGATTAACTTTGTAAAAAATTAATATATGTTAACATCGCATCAAAAAGAAATTATTGAAAAAACAAGAAATTTTGTTCAAAAAACGCTCGAAAATGCAGAAGCGGGACACGATTTTTGGCATATACTTCGCGTACTTAAATCAGCCACTCAAATAGCAGAAAAAGAAGAATGTGATATGTACATTGTACAACTGGGTGCGCTGTTACACGACATTGCCGATTCAAAATTTCATAACGGCGATGAGACCATTGGTCCAAAAGTTGCCAAAGACTTTCTAACAAAAGAAGGCGTTGATGCTCAAACCATTGCGCATATTGTCAAGATTATTGAAAACATTTCGTTTAAAAATACTTTTTCGGGGCAAAAATTCACCAGTAAAGAACTCGAAATTATTCAAGACGCAGACCGCCTCGATGCGATTGGCGCTATTGGTATTGCTCGCGCTTTTATCTATGGCGGACATAAAAACAACTTGATGTATGACCCTGACTTTGTCATAAACGAAAATATGACAAAAGAGGAGTACAAAAAAGGAAGCACCGCTACTATTAATCATTTTTACGAAAAACTTTTAAAGTTAAAAGACCTAATGAATACAGAAGCAGGCAAGGCGTTGGCAGAAGACAGACACAACTTTATGCTAAGTTTTTTAGATCAGTTTTATAAAGAATGGGAAGTTTAGTTTTGTAGAAAAAACAAGAAATTAAAAACCGGATTTTTATTGAAAATAAGCGAATATTTATCAAATGCCTACGAAAACAAATTTATACACTAATTGTTTCATAATTAATGTATTTTTGTGCAATGATTAAATAAAAAAATAATCTGAATGTTTTGTGTTAATTGGCAATGTTTTTGCAAATGCAATATTAAATAATCAAACAAATTTTATGAAAAGATATATCGTTAATTTATTACTACTTTTATCTTTATTTTTATTTACCGGCTGCTTCGAAATAATTGAAGAAATATCGCTAAATGATAATGGTTCGGGCAATATCTCAATGACGGCAAATTTGAGTCGCAGCAAAACCAAAATCAGTTCTATTATGCTAATGGATAGTATAAACGGATACAAAGTTCCGAAAAAGGAAACTGTACAGAAGCATATCAACAAAATTGTTTCAGAACTAAAACAAATAAAAGGTGTATCTAATGTAAAGTATAATACAGATTTTAACGATTACATCTTTAATATTTCTTGTGATTTTACCAATGTTGAGGTGCTAAACAAGGTTATTTTGCACTTTACAACAAAAAACAAGGCAAATACTGTAACAAAAGCCAAGCAATTCAGTTATAATAAAAAGACAAAAACATTTGTGCGAACTTACAAATATAATATTGCAAACGAGATGAAAAAGATAAACGAAAAAGACAAGGATGTATTGCAAAACGCCTCTGTTACAACCATTTACAGATTTCAATCGCCTATTATTAGCGCCTCAAACAAGAAAGCACACCGTTCAAAAAATCAAAAAGCTATTATGTTAAAAGTTACCGTGCAAGATATCATCAATCATCAATCAGACATAAAAAATACTATCAAACTAAAATAATATACAAAAATGAAAAGAATTTTACTAGCCCTAATCCTGTTTTTGAGCTTCAATATGTTTGCTCAAAATTTAGAAGACAAAATACCAAGCAATGCCAAAGCAGTCATATCAGCCAATGGTGACCGTATATTTGAACTGCTACCGATGTCGGTACTCAACCAATCAGACTTGATGCAAAAAATGTTTAAAAAAGCAAAAGTGCAAAAACTTGAAGATTTCGGCATTGATATCAAACAAAAAGCATATTATTTTTATCAAGTTTTTGATGGAAAACAATATCACAATTTTTTAATTAAACTTTCTGACAAGTCAAAGTATGAAAATCATTTATCTGAATATCAGAAGAATAAAATACAAAAAACAGCAGGCAACAGCTACATTTTTAATAATGAATTTACAACTGCTTGGAATGACAACTTGTTAGTAATCAGCATTATCGTTAAACAAAAAAAAGATCAGTATTCGAGCAATAATAACTATTACAACACCAAAGAAACTGATGAAGAAGAGGAAATTAAAGAAGTTGAAGCTGTGGAAAGAATACCTGCTACTAGTATTCAAATGGATTCAGACGCAACAGAAACAGAAGCGGAAGAGGAAGGATATGCAGAAGAAGCAGAAATTGAAGAAGAAGTTTTAGGAATATCTGAGCCGGAAACTAATGCTGCAACAAAAGAAAAAGTGAAAAAACAAATTGAAAACAGCAAGTATATTGCAGCTCTTTTAACCGAATCAGTATCAAACCCTATTTCAAACAATGACAGCTACACATCGGGTAAAGACAGCAAATCAGCAGGGTATGTATGGATTGCTAATTACGGCGAAATTATTGATGACATTACTAAAATGACACAGTCACCTTATTCTGCATATAGCAGAATGAATATGTCTTACAAACAAATAGTAGGCATAAATGCTGTTAAAGCAAATTTGTTTTTTGATAAAGATGAAATAAAAATTAAATCGGAGTTTAATTTGAACGATAATATGGCAGGCAAAGCCAAAAAAATGTACGACTCTAAATTAAGCAGAAATTTTTACAAATATTTTGATCAAAAAAACACCTTGGCATACATCAGTTCTTCTGTAAATATGGAAGAAATGCTTAAATCTTATCCCGAAATGGTTGACCAAATATATGTATCAATA
>CAZSBI010000215.1:0-4698 GCA_964604735.1 uncultured Flavobacteriaceae bacterium
GCATTCCGGGTGCAGGAATTTTGCAAGGATTGTTTGACGGTATCAATAACAGAAGTGCTTTTTTATTGGCAAAAATGTCATCAAAAGGCAATCTGATGAATGCAGATTATACTCGAAAAGTGTTTGAAATGGGCAAAAACAATGCAAATGTTGTTTCAGGATACATTGTACACGCACAAAACGCTACCCAATTACAGTTGCTCAAAAATAAAATCCCCGAAGGACAATTACTATTAATGCCCGGTGTAAAATTGCAAAAAGGAAGCGATAGTATGGGGCAACAATACACAAGTGTTAGCGAAGCCATATCCGGAGGCGCCGACCTGATTATCGTAGGGCGCGGTATAATTGCCGATAAAAATCCGGGCAGAATGGCACAAAAATATAGAGAAGAAAGTATGAAAAACCATAAAAATTAACAAGTATGAAAAATCTGATTTCAATGCGTGATGTCGGCAAAAAAGACATCTTAGATTTGCTTGATTTGGCAAGTAAAATAGAGGCGGGAGAAATAAAACCCGATTTGTCACAAAAACTAGGCGCCTTATTATTTTTTGAACCTTCGACACGAACCTATTTTTCTTTCGATACCGCTATCAAAAAAATGGGAGGTAAAAGTTTGGCAATGTCCGGTTCGGGAAGTACATCGGTCAAAAAAGGCGAAACCCTTTCGGATACCTTAATGACAATCAGCCAGTATGCCGATTTTATTGTAATGCGTCATAAAATAGAAGGCGCAGCCCGTTTTGCCGCTGAAACGGTCGATATCCCGATTATCAATGCCGGCGATGGTACCAACCAGCATCCTACACAAGCAATGCTCGATTTATATTCTATTTACAAAACCCAAGGCACACTCGAAAATCTGACCATTGCAATGATCGGTGATCTACGATTAGGACGCACCGTGCATTCATTAGCACAAGCATTGAGCGATTTTAACCCGAAATTTTATTTTGCATCGCCGCGTCACTTGCAAATGCCCCAATACATCAAGGACGAACTCAAAGAAAAAAACATTTGGTTTAAAGAAGTAGAAAATCTAAACGAGATTATTCCAAAACTCGATATGATGTATGTAACACGTATCCAAAAAGAACGTTTTGCTGTTCTCGAAGACTATGAAAAAATCAAAGATGCCTACATCATTACGCCGCAAGTGCTCGAAAATGTAAAGCCAAATTTTAAACTCTTGCACCCGCTACCACGCGTAAACGAAATCACCGTTGATGTTGACAAAATGCCCTATGCCTATTATTTTCAACAAGCAAAGAACGGCGTGTTTATGCGTCAAGCCATTATTAGTAAAATTATGAATCTTGTTTAATCTATAAAATAAAGACAATGAAAAAAGCACAATTAAAAGTAGATCCTATCAAAAAAGGAACCGTTATAGATCACATTTCGGCAGGAAAAGCCCTGCAAGTAGCCGATATACTCAATTTGCGAAACCCAAAAAACCTGATGATGATTGGCGTGAATTTGTCAAGCAATAAAATGCAGAAAAAAGACATTATCAAGATAGAAAACAGAGTGTTAACTAACGATGAAGTCAATAGTATCGCATTGATTTCGCCTAATGCCTCGTTGATTATCATTGAAGATTATAAAGTAGTAAAAAAACAACGAATAATCTTGCCTAAACATATTCAAAAACATATTGTTTGTCCTAATCCTAATTGTGTGACCAATATTGAAAAAGTATCGACAAAATTTGAAGTAGCCAATAATAATCCCGTAGAAGTACGTTGCGAATACTGCGAAAAAAAATACCCTATTGACGAAGTCAAATTTCATTTTTAATAACTTGGATTATTATTGCTGAACAAGTTTTTTTTAGCTATTGTATTTTTTGATTTTTCATCAATAATCAAGCGTAAAAAAACATTGATAATTTGGTTTTGTAAATCAAAATATTATTCATAAATTTGCAGACCGTTTTAGAATCTACTTTTCAGATTGTAAAACAGGTGAAACAGAACAGATTATGCGAGTGAATATGCAAAAGGCACTGACAGGTCTGTTTCGACAAAATAGAATTAGTGAAATATTAATTAAATAGATGAAAGTGAATACATTAAGTTACAAAACAATTTCAGCAAACGACAAGACTGCCACCAAAGAGTGGGTTCTTGTTGATGCAGAAGGACAGACATTAGGTCGTTTGGCTTCGAAGATAGCCTTAATGATCAGAGGAAAACGTAAACCAAACTACACGCCACACGTTGATTGTGGAGACAATGTTGTAGTAATCAATGCAGAAAAAATTGTATTGACAGGCAACAAGTGGAAAGACAAGGTTTATGTGAGACACACCGGTTACCCCGGAGGAAGACGTGAACTAACCGCCGAAGAAATGATGGCAAAAAATCCCATCAAAATGATCGAAAAAGCAGTTAGAGGTATGTTGCCTAAAAACAAATTAGGTGATAAGATTTATCATAATCTATATGTATATGCAGGTGCAGAGCATGATCAAGAAGCACAAAAACCTAAAAAAATTGATTTAAATAAATTTATATAATGGATACAATTCATACTATAGGAAGAAGAAAAACATCTGTTGCAAGAGTTTTCTTAAATGAAGGAACCGGAAAAATGACCGTAAACGGTAGAGAAATGACAGAATATTTTACTGTTCCTACACATCAAAAAATTGTAAATCAACCTTTTGGAATTACCGATACTGTTGGCAAATTCGACATTAAAGTAACTATCAAAGGAGGTGGAATTACAGGACAATCGGAAGCCTTACGTTTGGCAATTGCCAGAGCTTTGGTTGAAGTTAATCCGGAGTTTAAGCCAATGCTTAAAAAGGAAAAACTAATGACGAGAGACCCTCGTATGGTTGAACGTAAAAAATTCGGACAACCCAAAGCACGTAAGAAATTCCAATTCTCGAAACGTTAATCAATTAATAAAATCTGTTCTTAGTTTAGCATCCAAATACATCCCAAAATGGTGTATTGCTAATTATACGGAACGTAAACTAAAAAAAACACAATGGAAAATAAAGTAAATATCCAAGAATTATTAGATGCCGGAGCACATTTCGGTCACTTGACTAAAAAATGGAATCCGAACATGGCGCCATACATCTATGGCAAAAAGAATGGTATTCACATCATCAATCTATACAAAACTGCCGCCAAAATTGAAGAAGCACAAAACGCATTGAAACAAATTGCTTCTGCCGGCAGAAAAATTTTATTTGTTTCAACCAAAAAACAAGCAAAAGCGATTACTGCTGAAAAAGCAAGTAGCGTGAACATGCCCTACATTACTGAAAGATGGCCGGGTGGTATGCTTACCAACTTTGTCACTATTAGAAAAGCTATCAAAAAAATGGCTGCTATTGACAAAATGAAAAAAGACGGAACTTTTGAAACACTTTCTAAAAAAGAACGTTTGCAAACAGATCGTTTGAGAGCTAAATTAGAAAAAAACTTGGGTTCCATAGTTGATATGACTCGTTTGCCAGCCGCAATTGTAGTAGTTGACATCAACAAAGAACACGTGGCGGTTGCCGAAGCAAACAAATTAGGAATTCCTGTATTTGCTATGGTTGACACCAATACTGACCCACGTAAAGTAACTTATCCTATACCGGCTAACGACGATGCCTCTAAATCAATTGATTTGGTAATGAGTTATGTTGCATCAGCTATTGCAGAAGGATTGTCTATTCGTAAGCAAGAAAAAGAACAAGCAAAAGCAGAAAAAGATGCCGCTAAACAAATGGCAGAAAAAGGCGCTGATGTTGCTGTTGAAAAAGAAACAGAAAAAGTTGCTGAAAAAGAAGTAGAAGAAAAACCAGAAAAAAAATAATTTAAAAAAACATACTATTATGGCAAAAATTGCAGCCGCAGATGTAAAAAAATTAAGAGATATGACCGGTGCCGGCATGATGGATTGTAAAAATGCACTTGTTGAAGCCGATGGCGATTTTGACGCAGCAGTAGCTGTTCTTCGTAAAAAAGGACAAAAAGTTGCTGCCAAAAGAGCAGATAGAGAATCATCAGAAGGTGTTTCAATGGCAAAAGTAAACGATAATAACACCAAAGGCGTTGTGTTTACTTTGAATTGTGAAACAGATTTCGTGGCTAAAAATGATGATTTTGTAAACTTGGCTAAAAAAATGGCCGAAGTAGCAATTAATTGCAATACAAAAGACGAATTTTTAGCCTCAAAACTAGAAGGTGATTTAACTATTGCTGATAAAGTCTTAGAACAAACAGGTGTTATTGGCGAAAAAATAGAAATTGGCGATTTTCAAGCATTAGAAGCTCCATATGTAGCTTCTTATATTCACGCAAATAACTCGATTGCCTCATTAGCAGGTTTGTCAGAAGCTATTGACGATGCAGCAACAGTTGCTCGTGATATTGCTATGCAAGTTGCAGCTATGAAACCGGCAGTTTTAAGTTATAAAGACTTTACGCCTGAATTCTTAGAGCAAGAAACTGACGCAAGAATTGCTGCTATTGAAAAAGATAATATTGAATTAGGACGTTTAGGAAAAACTTTAAAACATGTACCTAAGTATATTTCTATGGCACAATTACCTGACGAAGTGATTGCAAAAGCAAAAACTGATATCGAAGCTGAATTGAAAGCGGAAGGTAAACCTGAAAAAATCTGGGATAGAATTCTTCCAGGTAAAGTTGCAAGATTTATCTCTGACAACACAACACTTGA
>CAZSBI010000216.1:0-6025 GCA_964604735.1 uncultured Flavobacteriaceae bacterium
GCCCTTTGTGTCATTGGTAACCGAAGATAGTAAAGACTTTACTCCCGATATGAAAAGTACAAAATCTTTTGTTGATCGTGCTACGAAATTGAAAGATTTTTTAAACGAAAATTTTAGCAGACGAGAAATAGCTAACCTAAAAACACCTAAGTATTTTTATAGGGTTGTGTTTGAACAGAAAGGCGAATTGGTAATGCCCATTGTAGTCAAAATCACCTATAAAGACGGTAGCACGGAACAAAAGATATTCCCCGCAAAAGTATGGCGTTTTAACAACGCGGAAGTCAGCAAAATGATTCCGAGTACTAAGGAAATTACAAAAATTGAAGTTGATCCGGAAAACTTGACCGCCGATATTGATATGACCAATAATACTTGGCCAAAACTTAAAGCCTCATCAGAATTTGATGAAATTAAGAAAACAATTAAGAAATAATTTATGTTGAAGCAAGGAAATATTACTTTGCGCGCATTGCAATTATCAGACAAAAAACAGTTTGCCAAATTGATTAATAATAAAAATATTTTAAACAATTTGCGTGACCATATTCCATTATCCGTATAGCGAAAAAGATGCAGAGCAATTCTTTGCCTATATTGATAATAATGATGCGGAACAAGTATTTGGTATTGAATTTAGAGGCGATTTGTGTGGTGTCGTTAGTTTAACGGTTCAAAAAGACGTACATAAACATTCGGCTGAAATCGGTTATTGGATAGGCGAAGCGTTTTGGGCAAACGGTATTGCCACAAAAGCTATTTCGCTAATGACAGATTTTGGATTTGCAAAATTAGGTTTAAAAAGAATTTATGCCATTGTGTTTGAGAATAATATCGCTTCGATGCGTGCTCTTGAAAAAAACGGCTATCAACTAGAAGGTATTTTAAAGAAAGCCATTCAGAAAAATGCTCAATTATTAGACGAATACCGATTTTACAAGCTTAATTTGTAAGTGTTTTACATGGTTTTATTTGCTAAAATCTCCTAATATTTCCAAATTTGTCCTAAATTAGGAAATATTAGTATTTTTTTTCATTCCCAAAACTTTGTTTGCACACAAAGACAATATGATATACCTTTGTAAAAAAATATACCTTATGACTTTCTTATTTATCAGTTATAGCGAGATATTTGTCATCATATTTGTGATGCTGCTTATTTTTGGTCCTGATAAAATGCCCGAAATAGCCCGAAATTTGGGTAAAGGCATACGTCAATTACGCGATGCCACCGGCGGTGTAAAAAAAGAAATCCTCAAAGAAACCCAAAAAGCAGGTATTGATACCGAAGCGGTCGATAAGTTGAAAAAACAAATCAAGGATTCTAAAAAAATAATGAATATCAAGGAGGAATTGAACCCTATTTCTCAAATCAAAGACGAAATAACCAATACCATTAAACGTTCATAATGGAACAGTTGCTCAACTGGGACAAAGAAATACTCATCTACCTGAATAATTTAGGCAGTAAAAATTTTGATGCCTTTTGGCTATGGATTACCAATCAGTCGCATTGGATATTTTTGTATGTCTTTGTTGCCGGACTTTATATGTATTTTTTAGGGCTAAAAAAAGGACTAAAAACATTGGTTCTTATTGCTATTTTATTGGGTTTATGCAACGAAACCACCGATTTTTTTAAGGCATATTTTCACCGTTTGCGCCCATCGTCAAATCCCGATTTGGTTGATAGTATCCGAGACTTAATGCACCCGCGAAACGGCAGTTTCATCTCCGGACACGCTTCTAATTCGACTCTTTTTGTCTGGTTTAGTATTTTTGTATTGAAAAAATATTCAAAATACATCTATTTACTCCTTATTTGGTGGCTGCTGTTTATGTATAGTCGCATATATGTGGGCGTACATTATCCCGCCGATATTCTTTTTGGTATATTTTGGGGATTGAGCATTTTTGTTTTAGCAAGATATATTTATCAAAAGTTTGTTGTGCTAAATAGTTAATTGTGGGAATCTATTTTGCAGAATTTTACAATTTATTAATTGACCATCAAGGCAAATTAACTTCCATTTTTTATTTTTCATTCCTCAATTACAACTTCAAAAAAAAATTGTAAATTTGTAGGCTTAAAAAAAAATGAAAAATGAAGATATCATATAACTGGTTAAAACAATTTATAGATACAGATTGGACCTCTGAAAAAACAGGCGAACTCTTGACTGATTTAGGTTTAGAAGTAGAAGGAATTGAAAAGTTTGAAAGCCTGAAAGGCGGACTGAAAGGTGTTGTTACAGCCAAAGTTTTGGAAGTAAAAAAACACGAAAATGCAGATAAACTTTCCGTAACCAAAGTCGATTTTGGCGATGGCGTACCTGTACAAATTGTTTGTGGCGCACCCAACGTTGCCGAAGGACAGATAGTTCCCGTAGCAACCGTTGGCACAGTGTTATATGATGACAAAGGAGGCGAATTTAAAATCAAAAAAAGCAAAATCAGAGGCGTAGAAAGCTACGGAATGATTTGTGCCGAAGACGAACTCGGATTGGGCAATTCGCACGAAGGAATTATGGTTTTTGACGAAGAAACACCCATCGGAAAATCCGTAGCCGATTTATATGATATTGAACAAGATGAGGTATTCGAAATCGGATTGACACCCAATCGTTCCGATGCTATGAGTCATATGGGCGTAGCGCGCGATCTAAAAGCCGGATTTGAACATTTGGGTATTACTACAAAATTTGTAACTCCCACAACTTCTAAATTTAATATCGACTCCAAAACTCGCCCCGTGCAAGTAGAGATAGAAGATTCGAGCAAGTGTTTGCGCTATGCGGGAATAACTATTAAAGGAGTGACAGTTGCCGAATCGCCACAATGGATTCAAAATAGATTAAAAGCCATAGGTTTGGTGCCTATTAACAATATTGTTGATATTACCAACTATATCTTGCACGATATAGGACAACCTTTACACGCTTTTGATTTAGAAAAAATTCACGGACAAAAAATTATTGTAAAAACAGCCGAGCCGGGCGAAAAACTAACCACTCTTGACGGTGTAGAACGCGATTTGCATCCTGATGATTTGATTATTTACAACGAAAAAGAACCGATGGTCATTGCCGGAGTTTTTGGTGGTATTGATTCGGGAATTTCCGAAACAACCACCGATATTTTTATCGAAAGTGCCTATTTTGATCCGGTAACTGTCAGAAAAGCAGCCAAAAGGCACGCTTTAAACACCGATTCGTCTTTCCGTTTTGAAAGAGGTATAGATCCGGAACTAACCGTATATGCTTTGAAACGCGCAGTGGTTATGATTAAAGAATATGCCGGAGGAGAAATTGTAACGGATTTAATCGATGTACATCCAAAGAAAATTGAGCCCAATCAAATATCTCTTTCTTACGAATATTTTAATAAAGTTGTAGGGAATAGAATTGACAAAAATATCATAAAAAATATTTTAGCATCATTAGATATTAAGATTGATTCGGAAACAGAAAACGGCTTAAACTTAACAGTACCTTCATATAGAGTAGATGTAACGCGCCCTGCTGATATTGTTGAAGAAATTCTACGCGTTTATGGATATAACAATGTCGAATTTTCGTCAAAAGTGAATGCGAGTGTTGAGACATCAGATCGTTTTGCTTCGTATAAATTAGAAAATGTTGTTGCAGAACAACTCAGAGCCGCCGGATTTACCGAAATTATGTCAAACTCGTTGACAACACCAAAATATATAAAATTGTCCGGCGATATTAACGAAAAATCGACCGTGACTATACTCAATCCGTTGAGCCAAGATTTATGTGTAATGCGTCAATCAATGTTGTTTACCGGATTAGAATCTGTTATTTATAATATCAATCGAAAAAAGTCTGATTTAAAACTGTTTGAATTTGGCAAAATATACAATCAATACGGCGAAGGTAAATACCAAGAAGATAAACGATTGGGTATTTTTATGACCGGAAATATGTTGGTCGAAAATTGGATTACCAAACCTGAAAAATCAAATTTTTATCATATTAAAGGTACCGTCGAAGCTATTTTGAAGCGTTTCGGCATGAAAGATTTTAAACTGAAACCTGCCAAAACAAACGACCTAACCGATGCTGTCAGTTTTGAAGTAAACAAACAAACAATTGCCGTTTTAGGGAAGGTTGACAAAAGAATCAGCAAGGATTTTGGTATTAATGCCGATGTTTTTTATGCTGACATACATTGGGATAATCTGCAAAAGCAAGCGCGCACACATGCTTTGGTAAAATATACAGAAATCGCCAAATTCCCTAGCGTTCGCCGTGACTTAGCACTCGAATTAGACCAAAATATTCAGTTTAAAGATATTTACAACGCCGCTTTTGCAGCAGAGAAAAAATTATTGATTGGTGTTGATTTGTTTGATGTGTATGAAGGCGATAAAATAGCCGAAGGAAAAAAATCGTACGCATTGAGTTTCATGCTACAAGACAAATTTAAAACACTTAACGATAAAACTATTGACAAAACCATGCAACGCATTTTCAATAGTATCGAAAAGCAGTTTGGCGCCAAATTGAGAGCTTAGAAATTTTTTACGTCTATTCAGGGGGTTCAGGAGACAAGGTATTAAGGAGACAAGGTATTAAGGAGACAAGGTATTAAGGAGAGAAGGTATTAAGGTGTTAAGGTATTAAGGTATTAAGGTGTTAAGGTATTAAGGTATTAAGGTGTTAAGGTATTAAGGAGCGAGGAAAAAGGGAAAAGTGCGTTGGAAGTCCGAAGTTGGAAGTTCGAAGTCGGAAGTTTTGAGTATGTGCTTCGTAGGAGCGAACTACTTAGTAGAGTATAAATTATAATCTTAGTAATAAATTCCCTGCTTACTTATAATATCCCTCCTACTTCTTCCGCATTTGAGCAAAAAACATTTCTAACAAAGCCTCGCTTTCATTTGCCATAACACCTCCTACTACTTCTGTTTTTG
Organism: uncultured Flavobacteriaceae bacterium; assembly: GCA_964604735.1. GTDB lineage: Bacteria > Bacteroidota > Bacteroidia > Flavobacteriales > Flavobacteriaceae > WGBX01. The sequence goes on from CAZSBI010000216.1 coordinate 4,937, forward strand.
GATGTACTTGACAATGCAAATGTTGATAACCGCGTTTATCGTCAGTAGCGCCATAAACAATTTTGCCTATTTGTGCCCAAAAAGCTGCGCCCGCACACATTTGGCAAGGTTCGAGTGTTACGTACAAAATACAATCTTTCAGGTATTTAGCACCCAAGTAGTTAGTAGCCGCTGTAAATGCCATCATTTCGGCGTGTGCCGTAGCATCATTTAATGTTTCTACTTGATTATGTCCTTTGGCTACAATTTGATTTTGGCAAACAATAACAGCGCCTACGGGCACTTCACCTTCTTGTAATGCAATTTTGGCTTCTTGCAAAGCTTTTTTCATAAAATATTGGTCATCGAATGGATTTATCATAGCTTTTATTGTTATTTGTTACTCATATTTAAGTACTTTTACCGGAGAAATTTTGCTGATAACCAAAACAGGTAAAAGCAACATTAAAACAATGGCAAACATTACGCCTGCATTGAGCAGTAAGATGTGTTTAAAATTTAAGTAAACCGGTGCCGTGCTGACGTAATAAGTTTCAGGGTCAAGGGTGATAAAACCGGTATATTTTTGCAGATAGATTAGACCTAAACCTAAGAAATTGCCAATAAACAATCCCACACCAATAATGTATGCAGCTTGAATAATGAAAATATTTTGTAATTTTTTATTATTGGCGCCAAGTACTTTCATCATGGCTATAAACTGACGTTTTTCCAGTATCATTACCAACAAAGTAGTAATCATATTAAGCCCCGCGATGAAGATAATAATTACCAAAATCAGCAGAATATTAAAATCGAACATTTGTAACCAATTAAAAATCAAAGGAAACTTATCTTTAATCGACTGTGTATTGAGCTCAGGCGGAATGCTATGATAAATTTGATTGGTTTTGAGGTCAATTTCGTTAAAATCATTGAGGATTATTTCAAAACCGCCTACCAAAGTATCGTTCCATTTGTAGAGTTTTTGCACCATTTTTAAATCGCCCAAAATATAAGCCTTGTCAAAATCTTGAAAACCCGAATCATAAATACCCGCTACTTTAAATATGCGTCTTTGTGGCTTATCAGAATTTTTTCGCATAAAAA
>CAZSBI010000217.1:0-7464 GCA_964604735.1 uncultured Flavobacteriaceae bacterium
CGAAATTTTAGCTAAATTGATACCCGCCTTTAACAGTATATACGGTTTGACTTTGCTTGCCGATAAATTTACCAATCGTTTGGGTGTTTTATCATTTACTATTGAAGGTTTGCATAATAATTTGGGCGTGAAAATGCTCAACGACCGATTTGGTATTCAAACTCGTGGCGGTTGTTCTTGCGCGGGCACCTACGGGCATATTTTATTGCAAGTGGGTATAGACAAATCACATCAAATAGCACAAGAAATAGAAGAAGGCTGTACAGAAAACAAACCCGGTTGGATGCGTTTATCCATTCACCCTACAACTACCGACCAAGAAGTAAGTTATATTATCAATGCCGTAGCACAATTGGCACGAAATCATCAAAAATGGGCGAATGATTATGCGCTTATTGAAGGAGAATTTATACATAAACAATTTGATGATAGAAAGACTATTGAAAAAATTGTAAAAAATTGGTTTAAAATTTAAGAATTATGATGGAATTATCAACAACTATGTTCATTATTATTATAACCGGCATTGTCACTTATATGGGATTTAATGACCATAGTTTATTCGAAAAATATAAATTTTCGGTTTTAGGCATACAACGCGGAGAATATTACAGGTACATAACAGGTGCTTTTTTACACGCCGATTGGACACATTTCTTTGTTAATATGCTTACTATGTATTTCTTTGGCGACTATATAGAAACCTTGTTTGGTACTCAAAATTATCTGATTGTCTATTTCGGGGGAATTTTGGCGGGTAATTATCTGTCTTATTATTTTAATAAACAAAATGCTTGGTATGCGGCAATTGGTGCGTCAGCCGGTGTTAATGCTATTATCTTTTCAGCAATAACGATGGCGCCTATGATGAAATTGTATTTGTATTTTTTTATACCCGTTTACGGTTTTATATTCGCCTTAGGTTATTTGTGGTACACTACTATGGGCACTCAAAACCAACAAAGTAATATAGGACACGAAGCACATTTTGGCGGAGCAATAGCCGGTGTTGCATTGGCTTTGCTTTTTGATTTTAATACTGCATTTATGGCACATCCGCTACTGACTTTACTTATAGTTGTAGCTTTGGCAGGAGCTTATTATTATATTAATGGAAAACGATTTTTGAATTAGAAAGGGTCTTTGTTATTTACACGAAATTCATTGCGAAACAGCACATTTTGCTACAAAAAAACAAAAATGAAATAAAAAAACCTGCTAAGAATAGCAGGTTTAAATAATTTTGAAAAGTATGCTTAGTCTAGATTAGGAATTCTAAGCACTTGACCCGGGTAAATTAAATCAGGGTCTTTAAGCATAGGTTTATTTGCTTCAAAAATAACAGGGTATTTCATAGCGTCACCATACATTTCTTTTGCAATTTTACTTAAATAATCGCCTTTTACAACAGTGTAAAATCTAGCTTCCGGCTCAGGAGTTGGCACTTCCATTTTGTCGTCAACTTCGGCAATGCCTTCGGTATTACCAACGGTTAAAATAATTTTTTCTCTTACTTCTTGATTTGCGGCTGTCCCAAATACCAAGGCTTTGTCTTCTACAATAAGAATGTTAAGATCTTCAACAGGTAAGCCAAATGCCATTACTTCTGCCATTAATTTTTGTGCTTTTTCGTAGTTGATTTCTTCAATACTGCGAGTGTCAACTGCTTTTTCTTCTTCTTTGCCGAATAATTTAGCTCCGGCATCTTTAATAAATGAAAATAATCCCATAATTTCTATAAATTTTAAATGTTATGTCTGCAAATTTACAAAAATAATGCCAATTTTAACAATCAAATGAAACATTTTTGATAATTGTTAATGATTTTTGATATAGTATGAATAATATTTCTTTTGGCACATTTATTGAAAGTCTATTAGAAATAACTTGTCTATATTTTATACAGACATAAATAGATGATTATGAAAAAATTATTACTATTTATGCTTAGTCTGTTTATGGCAAACAGTTTTGCACAGCAATCAAGTAATGTGGTTTTTGTTTCAGGTACAAATGAAGCAATGGAGGTTTCTATTAACAATCGCTTAATTAATCATAGACCTTTAATGGATATTAGAATTACAGATTTAAGCGATAATTATTATGATGTAGTTATCCGTTTTGCAGGAAATGCCGGCAAAATAGTAAGAGGACATTTGTATATACCGCCTATGTCCGAAATTGTTTATGAAGTATATGCGCCGGATAGAAGAAACAGAAGAGGTGATTTTTTAATCAAAGATATTTATCCTGTTGATAACAGAATCCCGTATTTTCAGCCTGATACGGTTTTTTCAATAAATAATGGAGTAAATTCAACCGTTTCGCAAGGCAATAACGGACAAACTCTTCAAACAGGACAGATCAATATCAATATTAACAATAGCAGTTCGGCTAATAATCAAGTAGGGCAGGGGGCTAATCAAATTATATACGTGCCTGATTATGCAGGTCAAGTGGGTTGCGTACCACCGGTTACGCCCGAAAGATTTGAAAATATGATGCGTACTATTGAAGACGAGGTCTTTGAAAGTGCTAAATTGCGTATAGCAAAGCAGATTATCAAAACCAATAATTGTATGACGGTGAATCAATTGGTGCAAATATTACGTTTATTCGATTTTGATGAGAATAAGTTAAAATTAGCCAAGTACGCCTACGATTATGTTTACGATATCGAAAACTTCTATAAAGTTAATAATGTCTTCGATTTTGATAGTTACAAAAATAAACTTGATAGATATATCAGAAATAGAGATTAAATTTAGTTTGATATAGTATTAAGCCCGACATTTTATGTCGGGCTTATATATTATAATGTGTCAATAAAATCAAATAATACGCTTTACATCGCTCAAAGTATGCGAGTAGCGTTGAAATTGTTTGCTAAAAATACCTTTTTCATCAATCGGGTCGATGTGTGCATTGCCGTGCGAATGATAAATCTGTCCGTTTCCCAGCAAAAATCCAACGTGAATTACTTTGCCTTTGGCATTGGTAAAAAAGGCTAAATCGCCGGCTTCGGCTTCGGCAAGTGTTATGCTTTTGCCTTGTGTAGCTTGGTCTTTGGCATTGCGTAATAAATCGTGTCCGCATACCTTAAAAGCCATTTGCGTCAGTCCGCTGCAATCCAAACCGAAGTGTGTTTTTCCTCCCCACAAATAAGGTGCGTTTAAATAGCTAAGCGCTACTGATAACACTTTCATCTTATCATGTTTTCCTGTTAGATATTCGCCTTTGAAAACGCCTATTTGATTGCCAATTTTAACAGTGTTGTCTTCCGGATTAAAATCGGGTAAAACGCTGCCTAAGGGCAATAGAAATTTTCCGCTTGTATCAAAAACGACTTCGCTCAAAATATCGGAAGTGTAATATTTAGTTTGTCTATTAATCCAGTCAAATTCCTCTTTTGAGAGTTCAAAAATTACCTTTTCGTCAATCCAACCTTCATAATTATCGTAGGTAGCTTTGATATAATTCCACTGATTATGCGTTTTGAGCACTTCAAAAGTGTCACCAAAAAGCATTTGTGTCATAATTTCCGATTCGTCAGAATGGTCTGCCCTTACTGGCACTATTGTGGCAAAGTTTATTGCGTACATATTTAATTCATTTTAGGCGTTTGAGTATAGTCAAAACCGTCTTTGTTGTCATTTAATTAATTCTCAGGTGATTGAGCGGAGTCAGAATCACCTTTAGACTTTATTTCTTGGCTGTTATTTGTTATCTCAAACTACATTTCGTTCTCAATAACCATAGCACCGGCGCCACCGCCGCCGTTACAAATTCCGGCTGCACCAATTTTGGCATTGTTTTGTTTTAAAATAGATACCAAAGCCATGATAATACGTGCGCCACTTACACCAAGCGGGTGGCCTAATGATACGGCACCACCGTTTACATTGCAACGATCGGCGGGTAGGTTCATCAATTTTTCGTTGACCAAACTAACGACCGAAAAAGCTTCGTTTAATTCAAAATAATCGACATCGCTTAGGTTTAATCCGGCTTTTTCCAAAGCTTTTGGTACAGCTTTTGCCGGTGAAGTTGTAAACCATTTCGGGTCTTGCGCGGCATCGGCGTAGCTAAGGATTTTTGCCAAGGGTTTAATGCCCAATTCTTCGGCTTTTTTACGAGTTGTCAATATCAATGCTGCACCGCCATCATTAATTGTTGAGGCATTGGCAGCGGTAACGCTTCCTTCTTTGGTGAATACAGGACGAAGAGTCGGGATTTTTTCAAAACGAACATTTTTATATTCTTCATCTTCATCAAAGATAACAGGTTCGCCACGACGTTGTGGTATTTCTACCGGAACAATTTCGTCTTTAAATTTTCTTGCTTTCCAAGCCTCTGCCGAGCGATTGTATGATTTTACGGCATAAGCATCTTGATCTTCGCGAGTGATATTGTATTCTGTGGCACATAAATCGGCAAAAACGCCCATGTGTTGTTGTGAATATACATCTGTTAATCCGTCAAGAACCAAACCGTCTTTAAGTTTGATATCACCTAATTTTTGTCCGTTACGTCCGGCTAAATAGTGAGGAGCCATAGACATATTTTCCATGCCGCCTGCTACTATAATTTCGGCATCGCCTGCTTTTATGGCTTGTGCTGCCATGCTGATTGCCTTCATGCCTGAGGCGCAAACTTTGTTTACTGTTGTTGCAGGAACCGTATCCGGAATGCCGGCAAAAATAGCTGCCTGACGAGTTGGGGCTTGACCAACACCGCCTTGTAAAACGTTGCCCATATAGACTTCGTCTATCAATTTTGGGTCTAAATTAATTTTATCAATAGCGCCTTTTATGGCAACAGCACCCAATTTTGGTGCGGGAATTTTTGATAAACTGCCGTTAAAACTACCAATAGGCGTTCTGGCATACGAAATGATAACTATATCTTGTGCTGATTTCATAAATTTGAGTTTTATATAAATTTTGACCTAAAATTACAAATAATTGTCGTAATAAAAACTGATCTATCAAAAAAAATATTACTTTTGGGTTAACAGCGTGAAAGAACGATTGATTCATGAAAGATATTATAAAATTTATTTACAAAAACACCGGATTTATTTACAAGGCTATCATATTTTTGACTGCTTTACTGCTTATTGTATATTTCTTTCCAAAGGAAGGGCAATTCAAATATGATTTCGAAAAGAATAAACCATGGCAATATGAAAATTTATATGCGCCTACCGATTTTGCTATAAAAAAATCTGAGGATCTCATTGCAAATGAAAAAGATTCTATCAGAAAAACAACACCTTATTTTGTTATAAGCAAAGATTTTGATATTTCAAATGTGTTAAAAACAACGACAAAAGCTATTAATGAAAAATCATCTGCTTTAAATCCTGCCGAACTGCGTTTCTTGAAAAATATAAATCGTCGTATTGTTAAGAAAATATATGAAATTGGCATAATAGATCAAAAACCGAAAGATTTTGATAGTCGTAAAGTAATGCTGATTGAAGGAAAAAAAGTAAAAGAAATCAATCCGCAATTAATTTATACCATACATGATATCAAAAACCTCCTATCGCCTTATTTTACTGAGAAAAGGTCGTTGGAAAAACAATTGCTCGAAGTGTACTACGAAAACCTGCTGACTAATTTAAGCATGGATTCTTTTTACTACGAAAAAACTTTAAAACAAAATTTGGAAAATGTAAGTGCTAATAAAGGATTAGTTTTAAAGGGAGCGCATATCGTTTCAAAAGGAGAAATTATCAATCAAAATATTTATTAGAAACTACAATCGTTAAAGCAAAGTTCGAGCTTGCAAAACAATAAAAATGCTAAAACTATCTGGATTTACACAGGATATAGTATTTTAGTAGCCATTGTACTTCTTATGCTTTTCTTGTTTTTGTTAAAATATCGTCCCGAAATATACGAAAATAATGTAAAAATTACCTTGATAGTTTCTAATATGGTTTTAATGGTGTTTTTGACAACATTAACGGTAAAATATGATGCTTCATACGTTTTTTTAGTGCCCTTAGCTATTTTGCCATTGATATTAAAAGCATTTTTTGATTCGCGAATTGGATTATTTGTACATGTTTTAAGTATTTTATTGCTTGGTTTTGTCGTGCCTAATAGTTTTGAATTTATATTCTTGCAAATTATGGCAGGTATTGTAACCATTCTGACCGTTTCGGAATTGACCAAACGTTCAAATTTATTTTCATCAGTTGGTAATATTATACTTATTTATATTTTGGGGTATTTTGCATTTCATCTGATTCACGAAGGAAACATTGATTTAATTAGCGGAAAAGTATTTGTTTTATTCTTGCTCAATGGTATATTGACAATCGCATTATCACATCAATTAATTTTGATTTACGAAAAAGTTTTTGGGCTGGTGTCTGATGTTTCTTTACTTGAACTTTCAAACACAAATACAAAGTTATTAAAACGTTTGGCAGATAAAGCTCCGGGTACTTTTAATCATTCATTACAAGTAGCTAATTTAGCCGAAGCGGCGGCTAACGAAATCAATGCCAATGCTTTACTGGTTAGAGCAGGCGCTTTGTATCATGATGTAGGCAAATTGTTAAACCCTTTTTATTTTACCGAAAATCAAACATCAGGTGTAAATCATCACGACGATTTAGATCCGGTTGATAGTGCTAGAATTATTATTCAACATGTTTTAGATGGCATTGAATTGGCAAGAAAAAACAAAATTCCGGACAGATTGATTGATTTTATAAGAACGCATCACGGTACTAATTTGGTGCAATATTTTTACTTAAAAGCCAAAGAAGTTAACCCTGACGTCGATAAAGAATTGTTTAGATATCCGGGACCTAATCCTTTTTCTAAAGAAACAGCCATACTAATGATGGCAGATTCTATTGAAGCCGCCTCCAAAAGTTTAAGAGAACCGACCGCAGAAAAAATCGAAAATTTTGTTGATAAAATTATTGATAATCAATTGCATAGTGGATTGTTAGCCAATGCTAATATTACTTTTCAAGAAATAACGCTTATCAAAAAATTGTTTAAGAAAAAATTAAAGAATATATACCATTTACGTGTCGAATATCCCGAATAACAAAGCCGAAGTGAGATATTTCAAAAAAGATTATTTTTTTCTTGTGTATTCACATAAATGATTATATATTTGCACTCGCAATTCCGACCTAAGTGTAGGAACTTGTTGGAGAGGTGCCGGAGTGGTAACGGAGCAGATTGCTAATCTGTCAACTGGAAACGGTTGCCAGGGTTCGAATCCCTGTCTCTCCGCAACTTGAAAATGTTTTCGGGGTATAGCGAAGCCCGGTTATCGCGCCTGCTTTGGGAGCAGGAGACCGCAGGTTCGAATCCTGCTACCCCGACTTTTTGACAAAACATCTGTTTTTACAGATGTTTTGTTGAAAAAAGACTAAGCAAATAATGATTGGTCGCGTAGCTCTCCCGATGGTTATCGGGTTGGATAGAG
>CAZSBI010000218.1:0-10726 GCA_964604735.1 uncultured Flavobacteriaceae bacterium
ACCAATATCCAAAAAGCCATTAATTATGCAATGACCTCTTTTTTTACCACAGGCGGTATTAGAGGAAAAAGCAATTCGATGGAAAAATTTCATCCGCGAAGCTTTAATATGGGCATTTCAAAAGAAGTGTTTACCAAAACAGGCGGATTTTCAAAAATGCGATTTGGCGAAGATATCGATTTTAGTATCAGAATAATGTCCGAGGGATTTACAAGCGCTTTATTTACCGAAGCATTTGTATATCATAAACGCCGAAATACCTTAAAACAGTTTTTTAAACAAGTCTATAATTCGGGTATTGCTCGCATCAATTTATACAAAAGACACCCAAAATCCTTGAAAATGGTACATTTTTTTCCGGCTTTATTTAGCATTGGATTTTTAGTTTCCTTTTTTGGAATATTGGTTTCAAAATTATTGCTGCTACCGTTTTTATTGTATTTTATCATACTATCGTTCGACGCCTACAAGCAATACAATAATTTAAAAATAGCTTTACAATCTGCAGTTTTTTCATTTGTAATGCTACTGGGTTACGGATTGGGATTTATTCGTGCTTTCTACAAACGCATTATCCGAAAAGAACCTGAATTTGCTTCTTTTGAAAAGACTTTTTATGAATAAGATTTATAATTTCTTGATATTAAAAGTATTAGATTTGAAGAAAATCGCGTAATTTTGCAAAAAAATAAAAAGAAATGGAAATAGCATTGGTCGCCCACGATGGCAAGAAACCGGAAATGGTTCGGTTTATTATGGAGCATAAAGAGGAATTGTTACAAAAAAATGTAGATATTATTGCTACGGGTACCACCGGAAAATATATAGAGGAGACCGGTTTGCAAGTACATCGTTATCTGTCGGGACCTCTTGGTGGCGATGCGCAGATAGGTGCCAGAGTAGCAGAAGGTAAAACCAAAATGGTTATTTTCTTTCGTGACCCATTAGATAAACACCCTCACGAGCCTGATATTTCTATGCTTATGCGTCTATGCGATGTGCATAATGTACCTTTGGCAACCAATCCGGCAACAGCAAATCTATTATTTAAAGCTATTTTTTAATAGTATTATTCAACAAAAGTCATTATTTCATCAATCACTTTTTCGTCTTTTAAGATACGATTGTGTCCCAAGCCTTTGGTGCGTAATAATTTGCCGTTTTTCAGATGTTTATAATTGTTTAGCGCATCGCTTACGGCAACCTCAGAATCATCGTCATCGTGAATAATTAATGTAGGCGCTTCAATTTTTTCAGCATTGACACTACCGTGAAATGATTCAATATTTTTGCCCGTAATTTTTTCGAAAACAGCAATCAATTTTTTTGCAATTTTCGGTTTAAGTTCGAGCATTTGTATAAAACCGTGAAAAATATTTTTGATTGAGTCCGGCGTGCCGATAACTACTATTTTATCAAAAGGCGCTTTGTCTGCTTGAACATTCATAGTAGATATTCCTCCTAATGAATGCCCGATAGCTATATCAAATTTACCATAGGTTTCGGCTATTTTATCAACTGTTTTAATAAATTCAGGCATCATTGTAGTTCGCCCTGACGACTTGCCGTGCGCAGGTCCGTCAAAACTATAAACGGTATAATTTTTTGCCAATAACGCATTGATTATCTTGTACATTTGCGTAGCTCGTCCTGACCAGCCATGTACCAAGAGCGCTTTTTTGTTGCCGTTTCCCCATTTGTAAACTGCAATGGTTTTGTTTATCTCGGGCACTTCAAGCGATGACATTTCTACATTTGACAGTAATGGACGTTCGGGTAGTGGCATTTTATGTTTGATGGGTTTTTGAAACAAAAAACGGACATACCTCGTGGTCAAAGTACTTGAAAATAACTGTAAAAATTTACCAATCTGAATGATAAACCTAGGAATTTTAAAATTAGCTTGTTTTTTCTTCTTTTGTTGTGTCATTTTTTTTATTGAATAATTGAGATTTCAAAGATACGCAATATTCGTGCATGTTTTACAACAAAACAGCAAATAATTGATAGAAGAACAGCGTCAATCAAATGAAAAATTGCATTCTTTTTTCTTAATTTTTTATCAATATTACAATAATTAGTCAAAAATGAATAATCGTTCTGCTTAAATCAAGCTTTTTTACTATTTTGCTTGCTAAAATAACTAACTATGGAAGTAAAAAGACTATTCGATTTTATACAACACGAAGTCGATAATAATCCCAGAGAAGATGCTTTGGTAACCAAAATAAATGGTGAATGGCAAAAAACATCAACACAAGAACTTTCTGATAAAGTCAATCAATTTAGTAGAGGATTGCTTAAATTAGGGGTAAAAAAAGATGATAAAATAGCCATTGTATCACACAATAATCAAACTAAATGGAATATTACGGATTTAGGCATTTTGCAAGTAGGAGCGCAAGACGTTCCCGTATATCCGACAATAGCTCCCGAAGATTTTGAATACATTTTCAATCATGCCGAAGTAAGCTATATCATTGTTTCAAACAAAGAAATCTATGACAAAGTGGCAACAATTATGGATAAATTACCTTTGGTAAAAGATATTTATTCATTTGAACAAATAGACGGCGTCAAAAATTGGGACGAGATATTAAAATTAGGAGAAGCAGATGACAATCAAAGCGAATTGGAACAAAGAAAATCAGAAGTCAATGAAGACGATTTAGCGACTATTATTTATACATCAGGAACAACAGGAAGACCAAAAGGTGTAATGTTGACACATAAAAATATTGTAACAACGGTTACTTCGTCCTCTTTGAGAGTTCCCGAACTCAAAGGAGGCGGTAGAGTAATCAGTTTCTTACCTTCTTGTCACATTTTTGAAAGAATGATTCATTATTTGTATTTCTATCGTGGATTTGGTATTTATTTTGCCGAATCAATTGAACAAATAGGCGATAATATTCGCGAGGTAAAACCACATTTGTTTACAGCGGTACCTCGTTTAATCGAAAAAGTATATGACAAAATTATTGCCAAAGGACAAGAATTAACCGGTATTAAAAAAGCCTTATTCTTTTGGGCGGTAAGCGTTGGAGAAAAATTTGATTTTGAAACAGCTAATAAATTTCCTTACAGTTTAAAACTAAAATTAGCACGTAAATTAATTTTTAGCAAATGGAAATTAGCGCTTGGAGGAGAATTACAATATATGGTGTCGGGTAGTGCAGCTTTATTGCCTACCTTGCAGAGAGTATTTAATGCTGCCGAATTATTTGTGCTCGAAGGTTATGGAATGACAGAAACATCAGGTGTTATTTCGGTAAACTCGCCAAATGATCAATGGAAAATTGGCACGGTAGGACGCCCGATTAGTATAGTGGATGTAAAAATTGCAGAAGACGGCGAAATATTGGCAAAAGGACCGAATATGATGATAGGTTACTACAAAGAACCGGAAAAAACAGCAGAAGTATTTACCGACGGCTACTTACACACCGGCGATATAGGACATTTAGACAAAGACGGCGTACTCAAAATTACCGACCGTAAAAAAGAAATGTTTAAAACATCAGGAGGTAAATATGTAGCTCCGCAATTAATTGAAGGCGCTATGAAACAATCACATTTTATCGAACAAATTATGGTAGTGGGTGAAGGGCAAAAATTAGTTGCTGCCATTATCCAACCCGCATTCCCCTTTGTTATTGAATGGGCAAAAAGACATCAAATCAATGTAGGCGAAACTTACGCAGAAATTGCTGCAAATGAGCAAGTTAAAGAACGCATAATGAAAGATGTGGAACGATATAACAAAGGTTTTGGCAAGTGGGAAACTATCAAAAAAATAGAATTGACACCTGACGAATGGACGGTTGACGCCGGACATTTAACCCCAACAATGAAATTGAAAAGAAAAGTTGTACAAAAAATATATATCGATTTGTATAATAAAATATACGAATAACAACCAACCTCAATAACTCAATTTTTATAAACGGCAAGGCTGAAAATCAGTCTTGCTGTTTATTTATTTGATAAAACAAGCTTAACACCTCACAACTTCCGACTTCTGACTTTCCACTTCTAACTCCCACCACACTTTCTCCTTTACGCTCTCCACGTAAAAAACAAACAAAATCATACAATAACTATGTTAATAACTTATCAGCCTACTATATAAAATACACACTTTTTGTACTTATTTTTGTAAAAACAATTAATGTTTAATATATATGAGTGAAAATGAAAGAAACGAAGATGTAATTAAACGGTTTGAAGAAATGCTCAAAACCAATAAAAATTATTTCTTTGATGTAGAAGATTTTTTAGATATCATTGATGAGTACATATCGACAGCAAATTATGTATTGGCGAGCAAAGCCATAAAAATGGGCTTGGCTCAATACCAAAACAATATCGATATTTTACTATATAAAGCCGAATTATATTCCTTATCTGACAACTTACCAAAGGCAGAAGAAGTTATAGCATTTATTAAGAGCATCGATTCAAACAGGGTTGAAATTCCATTGCTCGAAGCCGAATTATATTCTAGAAAATTTATGCACGGCAAGGCAGTAAAAGCCTTAAAAAAAGCTTTGAAATTAGCAGAAGATAAAGCCGAAGTTTACGAGTTGCTCACAGTCGAATACTTATATCTTGAAGATTACAGCGAAGCCCTGAACGCTTCATTAAAATGTCTAAACTACGACCCTGAAAGCGCTACGGCTTTGTACAATGCAGTTACTTGTTACGATTTGTTAGATGAGATTGAAAAAGCAATCGGTTTCCTTGAAAATTATGTCGAAAAATACCCTTTTGCAGAAATAGCTTGGAGTCTGTTAGCTAAAAAATATATCGAAAAAAAACAATATAAAAAAGCCATTCAAGCCCTTGATTTTGCCATTGCCATTGATGATAAATTTTTAGGCGCTTACTACGACAAAGCATTTGCTTATACCAAACTTGGCGACTATGTAAGAGCATTGGAGTTTTATAAATTAACTTTGAAAATTACTGATCCAACAGCATTTACATATTATCATATTGCAAAATTGTATGTCAGATTAAATGATTACAATAATGCAGTAAGCTATTATTTATCGGCAATAAATGAAGACCCCGGTCATTACAAATCTTGGATGAAACTAATTGAGCTCAAATTGAAAAATAATGACTTAGAACATGCATTTGAACTAGCTACAAAAGCAATTGAAGTAATTAACAATCAAGAGTTGTTTGAACTGTTAGCAGAAATACAAGTAAAAAGAAATAAAATTGACCAAGCAATTGAAGCACTTGAAAACAGCATTAAATTAGCTCCTTTGCGTTTGGCAACTATTATCAAACTTGCCGATTTGTACAAGCAAAACAATCAAATCGAAAAATACAGAAATATTTTACTCAATGCCAAAACCCAGTTCCCTGAATCAAAAGAAATAAAAAACAGAATGTTTGGACATTCTGATTCTTAAAAAACCGAAAATAATTAATGAAGACAAACTATTTCACACTTTTTGTAAAAGGAATTGCTATGGGTACGGCCAATGTTATTCCCGGCGTGTCCGGCGGTACAATTGCCTTAATAACAGGTATTTACGAAAGATTGATAAATGCAATTAAGTCATTCAATATAAAGGCTTTAAAATTATTATTGCAATTTAAGTTTAAAGAATTTGCCAAACATACAGACTTAGTTTTTTTAGTACCATTAATGCTCGGATTGGTCTTTGCGGTTTTATCATTAGCCAAGATATTTGCCTATCTCTTTGCCGAATATCCTGTTTATATTTGGGCATATTTTTTCGGATTGGTTTTGGCATCGGTTTATTTCGTAGGCAAAACCGTCGAACGATGGAATACTGCCGCAATACTCTCATTTATCATAGGAGCGGCTATAGCAATAGCGGTAAGTATTATACATCCGGCAGCCGAAAATAGTAGCCCCTTTTATGTTTTTATCAATGGAGTAATTGCCATTGTCAGTATGATTTTGCCCGGATTATCGGGTTCATTTGTACTGATTTTATTGGGCAATTACCAACTCATTGCCATCAATGCCATCAACAATTTTGATTTAAGTATTATAATTCCTTTTGCATTGGGAGCAGGTATCGGTTTGGTGCTTTTTTCACATTTTCTTTCTTGGTTATTCAAGAGTTATAAAAATCAGACTATTGCATTGCTTACCGGTTTTATTTTGGGTTCGTTAGGCGTGCTTTGGCCTTGGAAAAACCCCGTTTACTTGTTGTCGTCAGACGGTGCGACAGTTGTCAAACACGGCAAAAAAGTCATTCAATATTACGATAAAACATTACCACAAGATTACGGATTATCTTTCTATTTTGCCGTAGCGCTTATGTTAATTGGTGTTTTAAGTATTTTTTGGATCGAAAAATATTCTGCAACACAAGAGAATTAATCCGGTATATATAAATTTTTGAATAATGAAAAAAACAATAGGATTATTAGGAAAAACACTAGCGCATTCATTTTCAAAACAATATTTTACTGAAAAATTTATCCGTGAAAACATCAATGATTATGAATACATAAATATTGAGTTAGATGACATTCAAAAATTTACCGAATTATTGGAACAATATCCTAATTTAATTGGATTAAATGTAACCATACCCTACAAAGAACAAGTATTGTCTTTTGTTGATGAATGCGATGAAATTGTTAAGGAAATTGGCGCTGCAAATACCCTGAAAATTTCAAAAACCGGGAAAATATCAGCTTATAATACCGATGTTTATGGATTTGCACAAAGCATAAAACCTCATATAAAAAAACATCATAAACAAGCCTTGATTTTAGGTTCCGGCGGAGCTTCAAAAGCAGTAAAATTTGCTTTAAACAAAATGAATATACCGGTCAAAATAGTGTCCAGAAATCCACAAAAAAGCGATGAAATTTCGTATGATAATTTAGATGAAAATACAGTAAAAAATCATCAAATTATTGTGAATACAACCCCCTTAGGTACTTATCCAAATACAGAATCAGCTCCTGATTTTCCTTACGATTTTATTGAAAAAAATCATATTTTTTACGATTTAGTGTACAATCCGGCACAAACAATATTTTTAATAAATGCGCGTCAAAAAGGCGCAACAAGCATTAACGGATTGAAAATGTTGCAATTACAAGCCGAACAATCGTGGAAAATTTGGACAAAAAAAACCAATTGACGATTCAAAAAAAAATGTTAAATTTCGCTGCAAATTAATAACCGGAAAATATACTTATCATGGTAGAAGAAAGAAACGAAAACCTGCAAGCCGCAGATGGAAAGAATGAGCAAACAGAAGCTGCTAAAAATACTGTAGAAAACACAACACAAGAAGTCGAAAAGAATGAAGAAGTTGTAACACAAAAAACCGAAGAAAAAACCGAAGAAAAAACACTTCAATTAGCAGAAGAAAAAACAGTCGAAGAAGTAGTTGATGAAATTGAAAAAGATTTAGCTACCGCATCAGAAGTTGCTAACGAAAAAGAACAAACAGAAGTGGTACATCATGACATTCCGTTTTTGTCTTACAAAGATTTCGATTTTAACACTCTGTTAGAAGAAGCAAAAAAACTATTTAGCGGACACCCTGTTCAAAAAATAAAAAAACATCTTGATGAAATAAAGGCTGCATTTGACGAAAAAGTACATCAAACAGTTACTGCCGCAAAAGAAGAAAATCCTGATGCAGAAGTTGAAATACCCGAAAGAAGAGAATTTAACGCATTTTGGAAAGATTATCGAGAAAAATACAATGCCTATCGCAAAGAAATTCAAGATAGATTAGAACAAAATTTAGCAATAAAACAAGAATTAATAGAAGAGCTAAAAGCCACTATCGAGAGTACAGAACTCGATTTTAACGAAAGATTAAAAAGATTTAAAGACATACAAAAAAAGTGGCGAACTTCCGGTAATGTGCCACGTGCAATGTATTCGGATATATGGCAAACATTTAAACACCACGAAGAGCGTTTTTATGATTTACTCGATTTAGACCGCGATTACAGAGATAAAATATTTCAAGAAAATTTAGAAGTAAAGCAAAATATCATTGCCAAAGCAAAAGATCTTTTGACCCAAAATGATATTCACCACATATTTAAAGAATTGCAAAATTTGCATTTGCAATGGAAAGAGGAAACCGGACCGGTAGCTCGCGAACACAGAGAAAGTATCTGGGAAGAGTTTAAAGAGGTAACTAAACAAATTCATGACAAAAGAAGAGAGTTTTATAAGAAATTAAAAGAAGAATTTGTTAGTAATTTGGCAAAAAAACAAGAAATTATTGCAAAATTACAAGAAGCAACTGCTGAAATTCCATCGAACCATAAACAATGGCAATCTAAAATAAAAGAAATAGAAAAACTAAGAGAGTCATTCTATCAAATTGGATATATTCCTAAGAAAAATCGTGATGAAATTTGGACAGCATTTAAAGATTCGGTAAAAGAATTTAACAAGCATAAAAACAGCTTCTACAAATCACTCAAAGAATTGCAAAAAGAAAATCTCGAAAAAAAATTAAATCTTATCAAAATTGCAGAAGAGTGGAAGGATAGCGAAGATTGGAAAGAAGCCACGCAAAAATTTAAAGACATTCAAGAAGAATGGAAAACAGTAGGACATGTGCCACGTAAACATTCTGAAAAATTATGGAAAGAATTTAGAGAAACATGTAACTACTATTTCGATAGATTTCATCAACACGTTCGTAGTGAAAAAAGCGAAGAAATGGAAAATTTCTTAAAAAAGAAAGAACATTTGCAAGCCTTAAAAGAACGTTTTAAAGAGGTAGATGAAGATGCAAAATATACAATAGATGATATCAAAGCGATAATTGAAGAATGGAAAACACTCGGATATGTTCCTGAAAACAAATATTATATCAATGTAAAATTCAATAAATTTATTGATTCTTTATATGACAAGCTAAAAGTTGATAAAAGAGAACTATCATTTATCAAATTTAAAAATACAGTTGATGAATATTTCGAACAAGAAAATTATCGTAAAATAGATTCTGAAAAACGTTATGTGCGTCAAAAAATTGAAGGAATTTTGAAAGAAATTCAACAATTGGAAAACAATATGATGTTTATTAAGACAGATAGTAAAAATAATCCATTTAAACGTGAAGTTGAAAATAACGTAGCTAAAAATTTGGAAATATTAGCATTTTGGAAGAAAAAACAACAGTATCTTGACTCATTAGATTATTAAAAAATGAAAATCGCTCTATACATTATATTATCAATTATAAGTTTGCAGATATATGCGCAAGACTTAGACCTGTACAAAGTGAAAAAAAATTCAAACTTTGAACTCCCTGATATTCCCAAAGGAATGACCTATGAGGAGTTTAAGACGCTGAGTACAAATCTTAGAATGCAAGATATGGCAATTGCTGTGATACTGCCCGGACATGCGCATTTTAAAATAGGTGAAACCAAAAGAGGGTATTATATTCTGGGTGTCAGAAGCCTAGGATATGCAGCTTGGGGTTATTTGGCATTGAATAATCAATCATTAAGCACTGTGATTTTGCAAAATCAATTAGATTATGACGAATCAATATCAACAACAGACATTGTTGTTGCATATTCCTCAGTAGCACTAATGCTGGGTAGCTATCTGTACGATTGGATTCACGCCAAATATATGTTAGACAACAAACAAAATAGAATTAGATATAAATATGCCAAAAAAAAAGTGCAAGTAGCCGTGTCATCTATACAGTTTGACCAAAAATATTATCCGTCTTTGGCATTAACATACAATTTTTGAAATAATTAACTAAAATAAATGGGCAAAATTATTTGAATTTAAACGCTAATAATTTATCTTTGCCCGACAAATTTGAAAAAACGAACAGAAAAAAAAGAAGAGAATGAAAAATAAGGGACTTGTAATAGTATTCGCAGTCATTTTAGGAATACTAAGTATTTATCAATTATCTTTTACATTTAAAGGTAATCAAATTAAAAAAGAAGCTAAAGCTTATGCTCAGGGAGACTATGATAAAGAAAAATCGTATCTCGATTCATTATCAAACCGACCGGTATTTAGCTTATTGAGTGATTATACGTATAATGATATTAAGGATCGTCAAATGAACTTGGGTCTGGATTTACGTGGAGGAATTAACGTAATTCTACAAGTATCCGTAAAAGATATATTGAAAAATTTAGCAGACGAAACCGATAATGAAATTTTTAACAAAGCACTTGAAGAAGCATCTAAAATGCAAAGAAGCAGTGACAAACCTTATGTTGACCTGTTCTTTGAGGCTTTTCATAAAATAAATGCAGAATCAGGCAATAAAGTAAAATTAAGCTCACCGGAAATCTTTGGTAACAGAAATCTTTCGGATAATATCAAATTTAATACGCCGGATGACGAAGTTAAAAAAATTATTATCGACAAAATTGACGATGCCATGGGCAGTGCTTTTGAAGTATTGCGTAAAAGGATTGATAAATTTGGGGTAACACAACCTAATATTCAACGTTTGGGAAAATCAGGGCGTATATTGGTAGAACTTGCCGGAGCAAAAGATATCGAACGTGTACGTAAATTATTGCAAACAACAGCTCAGTTAGAGTTTTGGCATGCCTACAACGCCGATGTTGTCAGACCGTATTTTGACCAACTTAATGCATTTTTTGCACAAAAAACAGTTAAAGATACTGTCAATGACCCTGAAAAATTATTGGTAAATGAGCAAGGCGAATCTTTGTACAAATATTTGGAACCGGG